>JAJZSH010000008.1 GCA_021822005.1 Deltaproteobacteria bacterium
GATCTCCCTGCTCTCCTGGCTGGTCGCGGAATGGCTGGTCCAGGGCAAGCCCACCACTCTGGGCGCCGCCTCCGGCGCCATCGCCGGCCTGGTCGCCATTACCCCCGGGGCCGGATTTGTCGGCTCCACCTCGGCCGTGCTCATTGGCCTGGTGGCCGGCGCCCTCTGCTACTTCGCTGTTCTGGCCAAGAGCCGCCTCGGGTATGACGATGCCCTTGACGTGGTCGGAGTCCATGGTGTGGGCGGTCTCTGGGGCGCTCTGGCTACCGGCCTGTTCGCCACCACCGCAGTCAATTCCGCAGGCAAGGACGGACTCTTTTTCGGAAATCCGCAACTCCTCGGAATCCAGGCCATGGACGCCTTGACAACCATTGGTTACTCGGTTGTGGTAACATTCATTATCCTCAAGGTTGTTGACCTGGTGATCGGTCTCCGGGTGAGCGAGGAAGAAGAAGAACAGGGGCTGGATCTGACCCAGCACAGCGAAATTGGTTACTCACTCTAACCGCGTCAGCGTTCCGGGGACAGGAGCCACCTCTTGCCCCCGCCGCTGCACACTGCCATCGCGAAAAAAAGGAGAATTTCATGAAGAAGATCGAGGCAATCATCAAGCCGTTCAAGCTGGACGAAGTCAAGGACGCCTTGAACGAGATGGGTATCAAGGGCATGACCATCTCCGAAGTCAAGGGATACGGCCGCCAGAAAGGACATAAGGAAATTTACCGCGGCGCGGAATACATCGTCGATTTTATCCCCAAGGTCAAGATCGAGATCATCTTGGAAGCCGGCATGGTGGAGGCCGTGGTCAACCGGATCAGGGAAACCGCCAACACCGGCAAGATCGGGGATGGCAAGATCTTCGTCCTGCCGGTGGAAGAGGTTATCCGCGTCCGCACGGGGGAAACAGGAAAAGAGGCCATCTAGATGGTTGATGTTGAGCTGCGGGCAAAGCGGGACGCCCTGGAGTATCTCTGGCGTCAGGGTCTGAGCGGTCAACCCCTTCTCCACAGACACTCGCAGCTCATCGACGACTATCTTGTCTCCTGCTTCGTCAACTGCCCGGAAGCAGGAGAGGGCATGAGCCTTGTCGCCCTTGGCGGCTATGGCCGGAAAGAGCTGTTTCCCTATTCGGACATCGACCTCCTCCTGCTCCATGCGCCCGAGGCAGAGGATCGCCTCGGGGCGGTGACCCAAGCCCTGTTTTATCCCCTGTGGGATGCGGGCCTTGAAGTCGGACACGGGGTGAGAACTCAGGATGCCTGCCTGGCTGACGCCAGGCAGGACTTCTTTTTTCAGGTGGCGCTGCTGGACGCTCGCCATCTGGCCGGCTCGCAGCCGCTTTTCACCTCTCTGCAACAGGCCTTCCACCGGGAATTAATAGCGGGGCACCGACGGGAATTCTTGCAAAACATGATGCAGCACCGCAATGAACGCCACCAACGGTATGGCATGCACAGCTACCAGCTGGAACCGCACATCAAGGAAAGCCGCGGCGGCTTCCGCGATATCCAGGCCATGATCTGGGTGAGCCACGCCCTCTTCGGCCTGCAGGAGCTGCACGACATCGAGGAAGCAGGCCTGATCTCGCCCCAGGAAAGAGAAGCCTTTGCCCAGGCCAGGGATTCCCTGATCAAGATCCGCAACCGGCTCCACTACCTCAGCGGCCGGAAAAACGACCAGATGTTCTTCGAATACCAGGAGGAGATGGCCAGGGCCTTCAAATATCCGGACACCCCTGCCACCCTCGGGGTCGAACGCTTCATGCAGGATCTCTACCGGCATCTGCAAACCATCGCCACCACCACCGACCTGTTTTTTGAACATGTCGATGAAACCCTGGGCTCACCGCGCGCCAACCCGGGCGAACAAATCATCGAGCCAGGGATCACGGTGCGCCAGGACCGGCTCCACCTGACCGACCAGGCGCTTATCGAGAAGCGTCCCTCCCTGCTGATGCGCCTCTTTGCCCATGCCGGAAAAACGGGCCTCGAAATCCATCATCGCAGCAGAAAAATCGTGACCGCCAACCTGCACCTGGTGGACGACAGAATTCGCCACTCAAAACGCATGGCCAAGGCCTTTTTCGATGTCCTGGAAAACGCGAAAGACGTGATGGGCGTCCTTTCGGTCATGCTGGACACCGGGCTGCTCACCGCCTACCTCCCCGAATTTGAGCAAATCCGCGCCTTGGCCCAGCACGATGTCTACCATGTTTACACGGTTGACCGGCACCTCCTGCAAACCGTGGCGGAGCTGAAAAATCTTTCCCTGAGCAAAACCCCTTTCGCGGGCGTCGAATCTCCCCATGTCCTCTCCCTGGCCGCGCTCCTGCACGACATTGGCAAAGGCCACCACGAAGATCACGCCCAGCGCGGCAGCGTACTTGCCGCCGGGGTGGGCAAGCGGTTGGGACTGACCGAGGCGGAGACAGCCTGCCTCAGTTTTCTCGTGGAAAAACATCTCTTCCTCACCGTGACCGCCTTGCGCCGCGACCTTGAGGATGACGCCTTTCTCCGGCAATGCGCCGGGCAGATCCAGAGCCAGGAACATCTGACCATGCTCTATCTGCTCTCCATCGCCGATGCCAAGGCCACCGGCCCCACGGCCTGGACCGAATGGAAGGGCGCCCTCCTCCTGGAGATCTCCCTCAAAATCGCCCACCTGCTGGAACGAAAGGACACTGTTCTTCCCGACAAAAGCCAGGGCGCCGGATGGATGCTCGAACAGGTTCGCGCCCTGCTGGGGAAGGCGGCCCCGACCGATTGCGAGATCCTGCCGGAGGAATACCTGCTGAGCTTTCCCCCGGAAGAGGTGGCCCACCACCTCCGGCTGCGCGCCGTGTTGAACAACGAAAAACAGGCCATCACCGAGCCCGCCGATCACACCCTGTTCTGGTCGGTCCTGGTAATGGCCCACGACAGCACGGGCCTGCTGGCCAAGATCTGCGGAACCTTGGCCCTGCATGGCCTGAATGTGGTGAGCGCCCAGATCTTCACCTGGGAAGACGGCACGGCGGTGGATGTGCTCAATGTTCGCCCCGCGGCGGAGCAGGCTTACGCGGAGCAGGACTGGCGGGCGCTTGGCGAGGACCTCAATCTGGCCCTGAGAAACCGGCTTGGCCTCAGCCACCGTCTGGTCGATAAATTTCGCACCGCCTTACGCACCCCCGGCCAAAAAAACGTGCGGGCAGCCCCGCGGGTTGTTATAGACAATAAAGCCTCGGAACAGTATACGATCATCGAGGTTTTTGCCAATGACCGGCCAGGACTGCTCTACGACATCACCCGGACCCTGGCCGATTTTGAAATCAACATCCACCGGGCCAGAATCGGCTCGGATGGCGATCAGGTGGTGGATGTTTTCTATACCCTTGACGGCTTTGCCACCAAGATCAACAACCCTTCTTTCCAGGAAGAGATCTCAAAGGCCCTTCTCCATGTCGCGGAAAAAGAGACCGGGACGGGAGCAAAACTGCAATGGTAGACCATGGCACGGGAACAGCGCCAACCGCCAGCGGTTGGCTTTAGCGCATGCCCACCCCCTTCTGCATCGGGCGTGGGAGGTTTTCAACCTTACCCTTCGGCACCAAAAAAATAAGGAGAAACACAATGAGTGACAATTGCACCTGCGGTTGTGGCAATGACTACGACCAGACCCTGATGACCGTGCCCGAGCTGTTCGGCGCCAACGTCTTCAACAACAAAACCATGAAAGAACGGCTGCCCAAGGAGACCTACAAGGCTCTGCAGAAAACCATCAACACCGGCTCAGCCCTTCCGCCGGACGTCGCCTCGGTGGTGGCCAACGCCATGAAGGACTGGGCCATCGAAAAGGGCGCCAGCCATTACACCCACTGGTTCCAGCCCCTTACCGGCGCCACCGCCGAAAAGCACGATTCCTTCATCTCCCCCACCGATGATGGCGGCGTGATCATGGAGTTCTCCGGCAAGCAGTTGATCCAGGGAGAGCCGGACGCCTCTTCCTTCCCCAGCGGCGGCCTGCGCGTCACCTTCGAAGCCCGCGGCTACACCGCCTGGGACTGCACCTCCCCCGCCTTTCTCAAGGAAGACGCCGCCGGCGATGTGACCCTCTGCATCCCCACCGCCTTCTGCTCCTACAAGGGCGAGGCCCTGGACAAGAAAACCCCGCTGCTCCGCTCGATGAACGCCGTTTCCCGGCAGGCGCAGCGGGTGCTCAAGGCCATGGGCAACACCACCTCCAGCACCGTCATCTCAACGGTGGGCGCGGAGCAGGAATACTTCCTGGTGGAAAAAGAGTACTACCTGCAACGCCTCGACCTGATGACCTGCGGCCGCAGCCTGTTCGGCGCTCCGGCCCCCAAGGGCCAGGAGCTGGAAGACCAGTACTTCGGCGCCATCAAGGACCGGGTCTCCGCCTACATGAAGGATCTGGACATCGAGCTGTGGAAGATGGGCATCTCCTCCAAGACCAAACACAACGAGGTTGCTCCGGCCCAGTTTGAGATGGCCCCGGTTTTCACCACCACCAACATGGCCACCGACCACAACCAGCTGGTCATGGAGACCATGCAGAAGGTGGCCTTGCGCCACGGCATGGTCTGCCTGCTGCACGAGAAGCCATACGCCGGAATAAACGGCTCCGGCAAGCACAACAACTGGTCGCTCTCCACCGACGACGGCATCAACCTGCTTGATCCGGGCCAGACCCCCGAAGACAACGCCCTGTTCCTGGTCTTTATCTCCGCGCTGCTCAAGGCGGTGGACACCCACGCCGACATCATGCGCGCCACCTGCGGCAGCTCCGGCAACGATCACCGCCTGGGCGCCAACGAGGCCCCGCCCGCGATCATCTCCGTGTTCCTCGGCCAGGAACTCTCCGACGTGCTGGAAAAACTGGCCAAGGGCGAGAAGATCTGCAAGAAAGGCGCCTGCCAGACCTTGAAGATCGGGGTTGACTCCCTGCCCGAGCTGCCCAAGGACAACACCGACCGGAACCGGACCTCGCCCTTTGCCTTCACCGGCAACAAGTTCGAGTTCCGCATGGTCGGCTCCTCCCAGTCCATCGCCGGCCCCAACGTGGCCCTGAACACCATTGCCGCCGAAGCCCTGGACGAGATCGCAGGCCGTCTGGAAAAGGCCAAGGACGTGAACAAGGAGATCCTGGCCATCCTCAAGGACGCCATGAACAAGCATGGCCGGATCATTTTCAACGGCAACAACTACTCCGCTGAGTGGGCCAAGGAGGCCGAAAAGCGCGGCCTGCCCAACATCCGCAACACCGTGGACGCGCTGAAGGCCTTTGTCACCCCCAAGGCGATCAAGCTTTTCGCCAAGTACAACGTGCTTTCCAAGGATGAGCTGCATTCCCGCTACGATATCTATGTGGAGCAGTACGCCAAGCACATCAACATCGAGGCCCTGACCGCCATCCAGATGACCAAGCGCCAGTTCATCCCCGCGGCCATCCAGTTTGTCGGCGAACTTGGCGCCTCCCTGGCCGCAGCCGGCAAGTACGGCTCGGTGCAGAAGGGGTTGCTGGAGGAGGTGGGTAAACTCCTTGAGTCCACCGGCAAGAAGGTGGCCAAGCTGGAGGAGGAAACCAGGAAGGCCCAGGCCATCGGCGCGGTGGACAAGCAGGCCGCAGCCTACCGCGACAAGGTCTTTACCGCCATGACCGATCTGCGCGGAGACATCGACGCGCTTGAGGCCATCATGCCGGATTATCTCTGGCCGGTGCCGACTTACAGCGACCTGCTGTTTAATCTGTAACAGTACGGCGGTCGGGAGACGGGGCTTGTACCCGTTTCATGCCGTTGCAAGACTGATCTAAAAAAGAGGGGGAGTCAACTGACTCCCCCTCTTTTTTTGTGCCCATAGCTTGCCATTTCAATCATTGAACTTGACCGCTGAATATCTCATAACCATTTACTTTTCTTTGATGTTGACAACTTCGCCTTATTTTGGGGTGGCGTTTTTTGGTGGGGCAAAAAATAAAAAGTTGGACAGGGGTTGGACAAAATGAAGTTGAACGAAAAAAAGGGCCTAGAGAAAGATCTCTAGGCCCTTGGTATTTCTGGTGCGCCCGGCACGATTCGAACGTGCGACCTGCGGATTCGTAGTCCGATTTTTATGTCATTGTTTATCGCTGCTTGTCGAGACTTATCTTTTTATTTCAGATAGTTGATTAACTATGATTATTCATGGTTAATCAACTCTTTTCGTTCTTGGTGGAGCAAAATTGGAGCAAAGATTTTGTCACGCTTTTGCGGCATAGCGTTCCTGCAGCCGGGCGCCGATCCGGTGGCAGAGGGCAACGTCTCCGGGCAGCTCCAGGGTGAGGATATCCACGATTTTGCGGAGTCGCTTTTCTATTTTTCCCGTCGCGGCCTGGCCGAAGAGCCGGTAGCATTTTTTTCTGCTTTTTTCGAGGGCTGCTGCTGCGTGATCCCGCTCTTCGGCTTCCACTGGCTCGCCCCATCCCTCCTGGCACACATGGCAATCTGCAATGTAGAGATCCGCCAGGAAGTCGCCAAACGGAGGCGCCGGATCACCGGCGGCAGGCGTGGGAAGAATTCTCACGATTTCCCGGAGATACCTTTCTATTTTTTCTCCGGCCGTACGCTTTTGGTTGTTGCGGCACCAATTATCGCCGGTGATAATGTAATCAAGGTGCCAGGCATGAGACAACCACCCTAAATCCAGGGCCTTCTTTTTTATTTTTTGCTCTGTTTCGATTTCGAGGATTCCTTCTCCTCTTTTCCATTCCCTCCACCGTTTTCCGGCTTCTGCCCTGTCTGCATTTCCGTTTGCGTTTGTCCCCACCCTGAAGATTTTTTCTAGATCGGCGGGCTTTTTTCCGGAATTTTCGGTGATTTCGCCTATCAAGAAAGAGGTGTGTAAAGCTAATTCTGTGGCCATTTCCTGGGGGTACGGGGGGCGAGCCATGAGCAAGAACCTCTTTTTTTCGTCGAGTTTATGGGGCGTGTTTTTGCTCGCGGGGCGTGGCATGATTTAATCATGCAGCAGCAATTATGCGCAATATATCAGGAGGTTAATTGAAATGCAACAATTAGTGATCTACATACCTGATTTGGCAAAGGCGCTTGCGACGAGCGATGCCGCGATCCGCACTCACATTTCGCGCCGGTCTTGGCCAAGAGCTATTCCTACTCCGATCCGCATTGGGAGGAGGTGGGCTTGGCGCAAGCAGGACGTTGAGTCCTGGCTGGCTTCCCTGGCTGGCGAAGCCCAGACGTTGCGGAAGCCAGGGCGCCCGCGGAAGCAAGAGCAGATAGAGAGGAAGTAGGAAATGGCGCTGATCGATCTCCTAGACCGCCCTATCGCCTATCATCGCATTTTCCGCACCATCACTGGCAACACAGTTGCGGCAGTCATGTTATCCCAGGCGGTCTATTGGCAGCGCATTGCGGATTCAGGCAAAGGTGGGAGGGAGGGGTGGTGGTGGAAGGAAAGGGATGAGTGGGAATCAGAGACGGGTTTGAGCAGGAGCGAACAGGAAACGGCCCGGAAACGGCTCATACAACTAGGGGTGATGACTGAACAGCGCCGAGGAGTGCCACCAAGGATGTGGTACCACGTGGATTTTGAGGTTCTTGAAGGAAAATTACAAGAATATCAACAAAATGCTGGAATCCAGCCTTTTAAAAGGAGGGAATCCAGCCATTTAAAAGGCAACAATCCCGCCATATATAAGGCTGGAATCCAGCCTTATATATCAAAGAATACTTCAAAGAATACTTCTGCCTTCGTACCCAAACCCAAAAAACAAGCTGGAGGAACAAAAAATGTCGTCGAGCACATCTAACCCAGAAGACAAGGACTACGAGGAATGCCCGACTCATGGCCCATGGCTGCGATCAATCTTCGACCCTCAGCACCAGCAATGGTGTTCTGTGGTGCCAATAGGTTGCCCGGCTTGTCGTCGCGATGCGCAACTGAAGACATTATTGCAGCGCACTGCAATCCCTCCCCGGTTTGCAAACTGCGCCTTCGACAATTTCAAAGTGGAATCACCACAGCAACAGACCGCCCTAGACGCCTGTAAAGATTATGCCAGCTCCTTCGAGCAGATGCACGCCAAGGGCGTGTGCATGGTCTTGCGGGGAAATGTCGGCACAGGCAAAAACCACCTGGCGTGTGCCATAGCGCGGCAGGTAAGCAAACAAGGTTATTCTTCCCTCATACTCACCATCGCCGAGGCGATCCAGCGGATCCGAGCTACTTGGGATCGGGACAGTGAATCGCCCGAGACCCATACCGAAATCATTGAACGTTTCGCAGATGTAAACTTGCTGATCCTTGATGAGGTAGGCCGCCAATATGGGTCAGAGGCTGAAAGAATAAACACGTTTGAGGTGATTAATGCTCGTTACTTGGCAATGCGGCCAACGATGATTATCTCCAACCTGCTCCCAACTGAAATAATTTTATTTCTCGGGAGAGCCGCATACGACCGCCTCAGAGAAAATGGTGGGATATTGGTCAACTTTGACTGGGAAAGTCATAGGGGCCGATGCTGATCCGCTCTGCACAGGTATTAACTATGAGGTGGTGACGATGCTTTTCAATAAAAAGATGCTTCGAATCAATTTGGCCTTGTTGCTTGTCCTGCTGGCGCGACCTGCTGTTGCCGGTGCGACCATAAGCGAGTACCTGAGCAAGGCGGAAGGTGATCCGACTTTTGAAATGCTCGGGAAGCTCTTTGGCCCCGTGCCTGGCATTCTGACTGGTTCTCCGTCGCCCCTTTCTGAAATGTTCATTATCTTCAATATGGCCGTTTTCTCAGTCGCTGTCTTCATGGTCCTGTACGGGGTTGTATCCGGGATCATGAAGACAGCGACTGAGGGTGAATTTCTCGGCAAGCGGTGCTCCTCGATCTGGTACCCGATTCGCGTCATCTACGGCATTTTCGGCTTGGTCCCTCTTTTCGGCGGCTGGTCTTTTCCCCAGGCGTTGATGATCCTGGGGATGGTGATCGGCATCGGCATCGGCAACATCACCTGGGAAACCGGCTGGAAATTCATGCTCAGTCATGTGGAAAATCTCGTGCTTGTCAATCCGGAAGCTGCCGGCAAGGATGATGCTTTGAATGCTTTGATTGCCGCACAAGTCTGCTCAATCAGCAACAATTACCAACAAAAAGAAGATGAAAAGCAAACCGGCAAGAAACCAATTTTGTTCCCTGAAGAAGGGACTCTGGTCAAGCTTGGAAACGTTTCAAAGTTGGTTTTTGGATCCGTTGAGGGGGGATATTTCCAAGATTCTTGTGGCGGCGTGCAAGTATATCCAATATCCCAGGCCCCAGGAGGCATTTTTGATGGACCAAAGGGCCTGGCAGCGTTACCTCCCTTTGACCACCAGGCAATTGCCAAAGCCCAGGCCGATGCTCTTGTGGCCATGAGCGCGTCCCTTCACTCTCTCTCTAAAGCTCTAGCACTGGAGGGCCTGACCCCAGATCCTGCAGCTTTGGCAGATATTAAAAATCAATACACCCAACAAGTAAGTGCAGCCCTTGCCAAGGCCAGTATTGAAAGCCGGCATGGTTTTTCTGATTTCATGAAAAAGGAGGGCTCATCGTGGCTCTATGCTGGTGCTATTTTCTTGAAAATAATCAGTGTGAATCGAGAGATAATGGATGCCGCCAGCGCGGAAATTCTGCCACTCTCCCCGAGTGAGGGTTCAGTGGTAGAGCAGGGAATCGTGCAGGCCGGCGGAATTGTAAAAGGATGGCTTGAATCTGTCAAAAACCTTGTAACCTTCGATTTCTCGAAGGTTTTTGGAGATTCTATGGAGTCAGCAGGAGTCAGAGCCGCGATGAATCTGATGACCGGCGGAGAAGAGGATCTGATGACCGGCATCACCCGACTAGGTTATTCCCTGACCGGCGCGGGAGCTATTGGTTTGGGTGTTGCTGGTGGCCTGGCGGCAGTCGGCGGGGGTGACATCCTGCAGGCTCTCGGGCTACCTGCTTTGTTCAAAATTTTACTCGTAATCGGCCTAGCCATGGCCTACCTGCTGCCTTTCCTGCCATTTATTCTTTGGTTCGGAGAAGTAATCTCTTACTTCATCGTCCTGGTCGAGGCGGTAGTGGGCGCTCCGTTGTGGATGTTGGCACACCTGGAAACCGAGGGTGAGGGCATGGGGCAGCGAACGGCTCATGGGTATATGTTTTTGCTAAATGTGATTTTTCGCCCAGTTCTGATGGTCTTCGGACTGGTAGGCGGTTGGTTGTTGGTCAACTTGTTGGGTGAGATACTCAAATACTCGCTTTCCGTCTTGTATGGCTCTTCAGCCTTTGCGTTTTCTGGCTGGGCTTCAATTGGAGCGTTTTTCATGACGCTCATCATTTTCTGTTATCTCTCCTATCTTCTAATTTCCCGGGGTTTTTCGTTGATTCACCACCTTCCCAATGAGGTCCTGTCCTGGGTCGGTGGGCATGTCGGCAAGGTCGGCGGCGGAGAAGATGAACGCACGATCAATGCGCTCTACGCTGGTGGGCAACAGATGGGACACGGCATGGGAGCTGGAGGAGCCGGGCAAGCAAAAAATGTGGTCAAAGCTGCCGGTGGCAACATGATCCGACCAGGTGGCCCGGGTGCGGGTGGTGACACAATTCATCGCGAGCGATGACCTGATCGCAGAATCGCAGAGTGAGGGCAGGGAGCAAGGTATAACTCGGTACAACCGAGTTACCTTGCCCCCTGCCGATGGACAGGGGGAGAAGACAAAGGGCGGCGCTTCGCTTGCCCTTATAACACACCAGGTTGCACCTGGTTATACATTGCCAATTTTGGTAGGCAAGGGTCCGGTTGCAGCCGGTTATACGTTCCAGTGAAAAGGAGAAAAACATCATGGAAACGTCCAAAAAATCTAAAAGAAAGAGAGGCCCGGCTCCTTTGGGTCCCGCCGCAAAGCGCTCTCATCGGATCACCGTTTTTGTCCGTGATAAAGAGCTGGACAAACTTGCGGATCGCGCCGGCGGGACCGAACTTATTCCTTCCTTTCTGCGGGCTGCAGGACTTGGCAAGTCAGCGCCACGGCGGCTGGTCGTGCCGCTTCTCAATCAAGAGGCGTACTCCGATCTCGCCAGAGTGAGCGCCAACCTTAATCAGATTGCCCACCGGCTACATCTTGCCGGGCTCGGGGTCGGGACGGCACCAGAAATCGATGAAATATCCCAGACCCTGGCTGAGTTCCGCCGCCGTCTTCGAGGACAAGATCTCTTTGTGTCATCCCTCTACGAGTTCGGAGACGTTGCTGATGAAAGCCAAAATTAGCCGCGGCAGCGGATTTCGGGGGTTACTGAATTATCTGTATGGCCCAGGCGAAGATAATCATCCAGGCCGCGCTGTTCCAGTCATAGGCGCGGGTAATGTGTTGGGATTCGATCCCCGTGACCTTGCCCGCGAATTTGCGGTCTCGCGGCTGATCCGGCCCGACATAAAAAAGCCGGTCTGGCATTGTTCTTTGTCCCTGCCGCCGGGGGAGAAACTGCCTGATGAGGGGTGGGCCGAGATCACACGGGACTTCCTGGCCCGCATGGGGCTTGATCCTGATGCCCGGATGTGGCATTGCGTGCGCCACATCGACACCGACCATGATCATATCCATCTGGTTGTCTCCCGCGTAGGCCTCGATGCCACAGTCTGGCATGGAAAAAACGATGTCCGGCAGGCTATCCAGGTTACGCAGGAGATGGAAAAGGCGCATGGCCTCAAGCTCACTCCCGGATTTGATGAGGGCGGCGAACAAAAATCGCTATTGAAGGCGGAAGTCGGTCGTTACCGCCGCACCGGCAAGGTGCCGGATCGGCTGGTGCTGCAGAAAAAGATCGAGGCCGTACGCAAAGATTGCCCGGACTTCCCTACATTCGTGGCCAAATGCAGGGAACAAGAGATTCTGATCATCCCCAACGGCAAATCAGGTCAGGTCGGAGGTGTCTCCTTCCGGCTCGCTGGTGGTGACCCTTTTTCTGGATCCAGCCTCGGAAAAGCCTACAAATGGCAAAGAATTGCGGAAGATACCCACTTTGATGCAGAGAAAGACGCCGAGCTAATCGCCCAGATGCGGAAGGAGGCCGATGAAGCACAGGAGGCCGGCAGCATCGGACCCGCCGGACCGGAGACCACCGAAAACCAGAAGGTCCACCGTGCCCGGGGCCAGATTGACCCGGGCAAAGAACGGGACCGCTATTTTGTGCGCGCAGAAGACGGCAGTTGGAGCTGGAAAAAGCACCCGGAGCGAGCCGCCTTCCGGATGGAAGGTGAGCAAGTCACCGTGCTTTCCCGGCAAGACGTGGCGATCAGGGCGGTGCTCCTGACCGCCGCGGAAAGTTTCGGTTCTCCCCTGCAGATCCACGGAGAAGATGAGTTCCGCCGCAAGGCATGGCTGGCAGGCTCCAAGATGGGCTTGAAAATCGAGGGGTATGAGCCGACCGTTGACGACCTGGCCGAGTTGACTGTCTGGCCAGCTCAGCAAAACAAAGAGGTGCAACCCGGTTATACGTTGCCAGAGGAGGTAGCACAACATGAGCCTGATTCAGAACATGACGGACGAAATCAAGTTCCTGACGGATCAGGAACCTCAAGAGATAGTCGAGGAAACACAACTACCCTTGAAGCTGGTGGCGATGCCGGCAGCTCCGGCCGAGGAGATACCGCCGCTGTTGCGGCTGACAGCGGAACAGGGCGAAGAGATATTGAGGTTGCTGCGGGCCCTGCCGATGCAGGCGGCCCGGGAGATCGTGACGCAGACCGAGCCGTTGCGTCAGCGACTCGGAAAAGCGACGGATCACGCGATGGTGACCCGCAAAGCCATGGAGTCCCTGGCCGCTCTGGTGGAGGAGTTGCGGGCCGGGACAGACGAGTCCAGAGCGGTAGCCGCGCAGATGACAGCCTCCGCGAAGGGCGTGCGGCGGGAGGTCGAGAGATCCATGCAGCAGCTGGCGACGCAGATGGCGCAGGCCGTGGCCAACGAGCGGGCAGCAATACACCGGGACCTGTCACAGATCCCGACGGTACGCCGGTACTTCGTCATGTGCCTCCTCGCGATGTTGCTGACCTCAGCGATTTCGGCTGGCATTTTCGGACTTGCTTGGCCGCAGAGTCGGCCAGATCCAATGATGATCAAGGCGGCGGAGACGTTCCACTCGATCTGGTCCCGAGCGACCGACCAGGAAAAACGCCAGATCGAGAAGATCATCTCCCGGCCCCAGGCACAGCCTCAGACGCAGCGGTAGCGGCGGGCGATCATCCACCGGCGCCGGAAGCCGAGCCGACGGACGCCGAAAAAAGCCGGCCACAGCAGCAGAGAAAAAGTCCATCGCCCAGGGGATGATTTTCAGGGGGAGCCGGAAAGGGCAGGCCCTCCCCGCCCCCTGGCCCCCCGACCCCACCGGGATTTTAGGATATTGGCCGGACAGGGCGGCGAGAGTCGCGCCACCGGCAAAAAAACCGCCGGTGTCACGCCGCTCGCTCCCTCGCCCTGCCGGGGTAACTCGGTGCCGATCTGGAAGTCTGGGACTGCAGCGGAAGTCGGCCAGCCGATTTCGTATCTTTTCCCCCCTCCCCCGCTGGGGGTGAGGGGAGGGAGGAAAAGATGTTTTTTCAGAGAAAAGACCACAAAAAATTAAAAGGAGGACCCATGAAATCCAAAACTATCTACTTTTTTTCTTTGCCGGCGATCATCACCGGCGCCAACTTCTTCATCACCGGACCATGGAATTTTGTGGTTCGGCTGGTGGCTGGCCGCGGAGATGAGGCAAACCCCTTTGTTTTTCTCGCCGCGACATTGGCCGGGGCAGTCTTGGTCTGGGTTGGCTGGCGAGGATGGAAAAAGGCAAAGCAGCTGGATCTGCTGGATCCAGACTCTGATTCCCTCAACCTGAGCCGGGCAATTCTCTCTTATCGGGCTAAAAAGCTCAAGTTTATCCTGGTCGGTTGTTGCCTTCTCTTCGCCCATGCCTGGATTTTTCCAGGACCGATAATGTTGCTCCTTACCGCCGGCTTGGTGGCCTGGATTTCTCAAAAATACCTGCTTGCCAAGGCAGAGCTGCAGTTTGTTCGCTCAAGGGAGGCCACTGAATGAAAAAGATTATCCTCACCGCAGCTGCAGTACTCTTTGTTGCAGCGTCGGCCATTGCTGCAGACTGCGAGTCGGTCCGGCCGGACCTTTTGTCTCGGGCGCAGCAGATGGCCCAAAACTCTCGGGATCGAGCTATCAAGGATTTCTCCGAGTCATCGGCTGCGACTTTGGAGGGTGGTTCTTCTGGTCAGACGGGCCAGCCAGGAGCCAGCTCTAATGCCTCTAGCTCCAACTGTCTGGAGAAGTACAAGGATGTGAAGGTCGGCGGCATGCTAGGCATCCCATCGATGAGCGACCTTGCTAAACAGGCGCTGGATCGTGTCTCAAAAGCGGCATGCACCAGCATTGACTCAGTTTACAACCAGGCGGCCGGATCCATGCAGCAATCGGTCATGCTGCCGGGCAACATCGGTGGTGCGAAAGTAGGGTTACCGGGGACCAATCAGCTTGGCTCCTACCAACCGAACACGGTCAGTATCCCAGGAGCAGATGTGGCCGTCAAAAAATCTTCGGGCGGAGTCATTTCGAACACTATCAATGAAATTCCGACGTACATCCGGGGGATCTTTCAATGAAAAAGGCAATCTTTGTGAAAGGCGCAGTGGTGGCGGTAGTGATGACTCTGATATCCGTCGGCCAGGTTATGGCCGGACAGAGCAAAACGAAAAAGGAGGAATTGACTATTTGGATTACCGAAAAGGCAGGCGTGGACAACTGTGACTGCGAATGCTTTCCGGAAGAATCCGTGCCACTCGATTCTTCTAAGTTGATGCAGACCTGTCGTTGCGAGTGTTCTTTGTCTGATGGGTCACGGCCGGGATTTGTACGAACCGAAGAAAAAATGTTTCAAGTCACGAGGTCGAAAAAATGAGAAACCTCAAAAAATATGCCACAGCTCTGATTCTTTTGGTTGTTTTGGCCACAGCCGACGCTGCATTAGCCGGATGTTGCGGCGAAGTGCCCGCAATCAACCAGGCCAGCCAAGCAATCACAGGGGCTATCAATGCCATGCAAAAAGATTTGAAAGAGGCCCTGGCGACCGCCGCCGACGCGATCAAAGGCGAGGCAACTCGGGTGTCGGGCGATGTGGCGGACAACAGAGATAAAAAACGAGTGGCCCTGGCTGGATCGGAAAACGCTGCCCGGGCACAACAGGATTATGGCATTTTGCCGCCGAATCCTTGTGACTCTCTAACATCTGCCGCTATCTCAGGAGCGGCGGCCAGAAGCGCGGATCGAGTCGGGGCCGCCGAACATGCTGGATTCCGGCTGCGGGGCAGAAATACTAGCTCCCCAGCTGCGGCGGCGTATACCACATACTCGCGGCACCGGGAAAAATATTGCGGGCCAGCCGACGTCTCACAAAAACGTTGTGGTTCCGTCTCCGCGATGGCGGACGCGGATATTGATCCACGATCTGTAACCCACGGGGCGGGATTGCCGGGCAATCAGAGCTATGTTTTCAATCAGCAGCAAACCGAAGCGGCCCGGGCCTATTCGTCAAATATTGTGCAGTCTCTTCCCAGACCTGTCCTCCCCGGGAATCTTGAGAACACCGACCAAGGTCGAAGTTATGAAGCCATGCGTCTGGCTGAACAAGCAAAGCTGGGCCTTGCGGCCCAGAGCTTCACGGAGGCGATGGCTTGGCGGGCGCCAGCCGAGGTGAATGGTGTTTCACTCGCTCAGCATATCAAAAATATCTGGGCAAAAATGCCTGGGGTCTCTGTCCCCCAGGAGGTGGAGGACGCGATTAACTCCGGTAAGGCGAGTTATTACCTGCTGCAGCAGGCCGAGGTGGATCGTCGAGCCAATAACCCGGAATGGTATTCGCAAATGTTAGCGGCTTCGCCGGCGGCGGTGAACCGGGAGATTGCCTTTATGCTGGCCCGGATGCTCGAAATGCAGCACCGCCAGGAGTTGCGTCTTGAACGTCAAGAAATGCTGCTGGCCGGGATCCTTGCGGAAGGGGTCCGGGCCAATGGAGGCCAGATTGATACGCAATACAGGGCGGCGGTCAGCGTGCCGCCCACCACCCAAAAATGAGAGGGAAACTGACATGGAAATGAAGAAATTTGCGGAAATGAAGCTGATAGTGACCGGGGATCCCGAGCAGGATGCTGCCATCCTTGAATGGCTATTTTTGGCTGTCCTGGCTCCCATATCATTTAGCAGCAGGGAAAAAGGAGAATCCAAACATGAAAACCTTTGTCATCGGCAAAACCAAGTTTCAGGCCGAAAATTGTTTCGATTGTGTGCTGATCAACCCCAAATTGCCGAAAAACTTCGAATGCACAGACAACCAAAAACGTCCAGCTGCGCAACGAAATAAGTGGTGGGGAAGACCATACATCGAAGTTGAAATTGAAGATCCCGAACAATGGCCTGAAAGCGTGTACTATAGCGTTTATTGTCTAGATGGTGGTGCCTGGGATCGACCAACCTTCTGGGGGCGGTTTGGTAGCTTGCACGAGGCGTTGCAATGTGTTGAGCACGGTCCGGCGTGGAGGAAATAAACGCTGAGCGGTTAAAAGGCGGTTCGAGTGTCCCGTCCGCCTTTTCTTACTTTTTCTTAATTTTGCCCACAATATCTCCCTGTGACGGAGATTCTTATTTTTTGGGTAAAGTCCTTATCTGGCAAGGGATTGCAGTTTATTTTTAAGCCCGATATCACCCCAGGATTTTTCCGTTCCATAAATGAGTAACCCCTTGTCCTGCATGGGATTGAGGTCAGTTTTTAATCCCACCATCACACCCCATTCAGCAAGCCGCATCCGTCAACCTCAGATCGTCGTCAATTTGCCAGCGCTGGCCGTTCAAAACGTCCATACAGGAGAGGAAACCCTTGGCCATGTAAACGTCGGTGTCAAGGCAGTTTGCGGATGATCATTTTGTTTCACCACGCAATGCAGCGTCCCTGGCTATTTCCTCGGCAAGACCATTGGGCCGACCTCGCTGCACCCATCTTTTGTAATCGTGGACGTAAGCGCAATTGCCCGCAACTTCTCCGTCAGGCAATGGACAACACCGGCCCCGCAGCCAGGCCACGAACGGTTCGTGTTCTTCGGCTGGCAATTCAGAGATTCGCAGGAATTGAAGATTGCCAGAGAAGGGGTAAAATTTTTCGCTTTCAGTTTTTTGCATATTGGTCGCCAATGTGAATATTTTTTCTATGATAACCAGTTTACGAGGAAGCGGAGATTACTGACTAATAAAAACAGGAAGACTCAAGGGCTTGCAGTCTATTTTTAATCCCAACATCACGCAAACTTACGCCCAATATCTCTTACGACTCCAAAGCAAGCTGTTTGCCGGGTTGGATCGAGGGCAGCGGGGAGATCGGCGCAAGCCCCTGGACGGCCCTTGGAAATTTTGTTACCAAATACTGTGCCGGGCAGCCCCCGCACAAAGTCAAAGGCTGAATCAATTGTTCTAGGCAGGATACTTGTTCCTGATCTCTTGAATCATCTTCCATGCTTCCTCCCAAGTCGAGTCTTCTTCTTGGCCGAATTGATTGACGAAACGATTTTCATAGTCGGCCTTGCTGGGGAGCCCCCAGCAGTCCACGAGGATATGGATTTTGGCTGCAAGTGCGGCTTCATCACCCCATTGCTGCTGGACCTCCTCGATCCCCTCAAGATGGTGACGGTGGCAGCGGTGAGCCGGACCGAATTCTACAAAAAATTCATCAAGCCACAAGTGGACTTCCTCCCAATCTCTTCCGATCCAGCGCTCACAGTCGTAGCAATGCTCGTATAGGTGGGCCATTTCCGTATCAACTCATTTTTTTTGTGATGCTTGACGTAAAAAGACCGAAGGTGCTGTTGCCCGGCGCAGCCGGCCGGGGAAGGGGGCAGAAGGAAGCGTCCGCTCGTGGCCCTCGGGGCCGCGTGTAGGTCGCCGCTGGTTGGAGGGCAGGGGGGGGAGAGGCTGATCGAAGAGGAAAACGCCTCTTGGGGCATCTCAGGCCCTTTTCTGCCCCTGGCCTGGGTTCCCTTTCAAAGCAGCAGTTGACCGTTCTGGCAGATCGGCACAGGTCGGGCAAGCGCGCATAGCGCGACAAAAGGCAAATTCATCGGGTATAAGCGGAGTGGTGGGGGTTACAACTCAGCGCAAATTATACTAATAAACCGTTGGGGCAAGGTTTCACTTTCCGCTACAGCGGCTTTTATTCTGTCTTTGATATGTTGCGGGATTTCGCCATATTCTTCAAGTATTCTACATGTGAGGGGATGATGACAAGTGACATTGTCCGCCGTGTTGATGTACGAAGAATAACTTAAAAAGGGAAAATCTATTGTGGTGACCTGAAGTTGGGAAGAAGGGGGGAAAAAACGACGGGGTTCAGAATTGATAAAAAAGAGGACAGGCTTCTCGAAATGTGCACAAATGCAAAATTTTTCACCGGCGGCGGGCTGAATAAAAGAGCACCAAATACGATAAGCATGGCCAGTTACAAACATTCTAAACCGTTATGTATTTGGACACTTCTCGCATGTGATTAAGAATTTCGATGCGATGGGGATTATTGTCATCAACCATTAACGCATAGTCGATTTGCCCTGCGGGTTCTTCTGCAAGAATGTAACATTTTTCCGCATGAGTGAGGTTGTAAAGATCATCAAAGCTCATATCGCCATAAAGTGTTAAAGATTTTTCGAGGCAATCAAGATCGCTTGAGGAGAAATACTCAGTATTCGCGGCGCGTTTAGGAGTTATCTGATACTTGTCTGCCTTGCTGGATATATTGACAGCTTGCTCAAGTTTTTCTAGGTGAAGAGGGCTCAACCAGGAATCATTAGAACTGATTAAATTAACAACGGAAGACGGAGCTGGCCCGAAAGGGAGTTTGACATATTTGTCCCCTAGAATGGGTCGAGCAAAGCAATTTACATGCTCTTTTTCCGCAAAAAAAAGGACTTTTGCGACGTGATAAATATCAATCCCAGGCTTTTTGTTGGCAAGCCAGGCAATTGCCTCAATTGCTTTATCGTAACTTATGTGGAATGCTATAGCCATGGCTTTCAGGGGTAGAATGAGAATTCTAGGATCTTTCAATTAAAAATATTACACGAAAATACATAAATTATCACATATTATTTTTTATCGGTTTTTTGCCTTGCTTTGATTACGTTTTTTTTACCCCAACTTCACCGCCAGATCCTCGGCCCGGAGGTGGGTGTACCGCTTCAACATTTTGAGATCCTTATGGCCGGTGATGCTGGCCACTTCCATTATCCCCAGAGTGCCGAGTTCAAAAAAACGGCTTGTGGCCTCATGGCGTAGATCATGGAATCGTAGTCCTTCGATCCCGGCCCGCTTGCACACTCGATCAAAGGCCTGGGTGATGCCATCGGCGTGTCTCATTGCCCATATCCGCCCGTCGATCCGGCGGGGCAGTTCTTGCAAAGCCGTTTTCGCCCGCGATGACAGAGGTACTGTCCGTGCATCCCCGTTTTTCGTTTCCGGGATGTGCCATGTCTTGGCTGTCAAGTTGAGGTGTCCCCATCGCATTGACACAAGTTCTGACCGGCGGGCTCCGGTTTCCAGGGCGATAATGATGATGCTCCCAATCTCAGTGCTTTTCGATCTGCTGGCTGCGTCGAGTAACCGCGCCTCTTCGCCCTCTTGCAACCGTCTATCTCTCGCTCTCCCGGCCGAAGGCAACCGGATCGCCTGCACAGGGTTTGCAAGGCTCTCCATCCCCCATTCCTTGTGGGCGACGTTGAACAGGTGGGAGATTATGGCGAGCTCAAGCCTGACTGTGCTGGGAGATTTGCCTTGTGCCTGCCGGTCATCGCGATATTGAGCGAAATCAACGCCCCGGAGGGTGGCTAGGAACCTATGGGAAAAGGGGTGGCGCTTCCAGGATTCGATGCGTCGCAATTCCTGCGGTGCGCCTTTCTTGTCGACAGTAACTTCCTTGGCATAGCGATCCAGCGCTTCGGCCAGGGTGGTGCTTTCCGCCTCTTTCCTGCAGACAAAGATACCCTGCCTCATCTCTGTCTCGATGCCTTTAGCCCAGTCTTCGGCCTCTTTTCTGGTTTCAAATGTTTTGCATTGAATAGAGCGCCCTTTTTTCCGTACCCTGGCCTCCCATTGGTAGGGGCCTCGCTTTCTGATGGATGCCATTTTTCTTCCCTCCGTCGATTTATTATCGAGTGGAGCAAAATTGGAGCAAAAATACAAGAAATAAAAAAGGGTTTCAGTCTGATTGACTGAAACCCTTGATATTTATGGTGCGCCCGGCACGATTCGAACGTGCGACCTGCGGATTCGTAGTCCGACACTCTATCCAGCTGAGCTACGGGCGCATGAATGAGATGGGATTTATAACGCACATTGTCCTGTTCGGCAACAAGTTTATAAGGAACACCCTGCTGAAATTTTCCGTAGATATTCAGGCGGTCTTGGGGGTATAGGGGGCGAGAAAGGCCAGGCCGGTGCGGTTGAGCAGTTCGCCGAATCGTTCGCCCTGTCTGTTTTCCGCCTTGAAATGGGTGAGGCAGGTTTCGATGATGGCCAGGGTGGTTTCCGCGGAAAAGATCCCGGAAAGTTCCCGGCCAAGCTGCGGGTGGCGGCCGAGTTTGCCGCCCAGCAGGATGCGGTAGCCGGCGAACCCTTGGGCGATGGCGCCGGTTGGGCAGGCCCTGGCGCATTGGCCGCAGGCCAGGCAGCGCTGCCAGTCGAACTGCGGCCCGGTTTCCGGTCCGGCAAGGGTGATCCCCTCCTCCCGGCAGGCGGCAAGGCAGGCCCCGCACTCCGAGCAGGGGGAATCGCTCAGTGCGGGGAGGGAGGCGCTGATCAGGCCGATATCGACAATCTGGGGGCGGGAGCAACCATTGGGGCAGTCGGCCATGGTTATTCTGAACTCGTGGTGCAGCTTGAGCGGGCCGGACACCCGGCTTTTCATGAATTCCTTCAGACCTTGAGCGCGCAGCAGGGCCTCAAGCCGTTGGCTCAGATCCTCCCCGGTGTCGATGCGATTGGGGCATCCGCTCTGCCCGAAACAGGCCTCCACGGTAAAGCCTTGCACCTCGTCCTCCTGGTGGTGCAGGTAGCGTTGTCGGCAGGCCGCAACATGGCCCATCGTTACCTGGGTGGCTCCGGCCTGCCGCGCCTCGGTCTCCACCCTTTTCTGCACGCGCTTGCGGACGAAAAAAGGCACCTTGGCCACCGCCTGTTCCGCATCCTTGTCCCACTGCATGGTTCACCTCATGGTCTGATTGTCTGCCAAGGATAGCGCGGAAGACGGCTGGATGCCTTGATCTAAGTCAAAGGTGGCGGGTTGCGGTCCGGTCAGGCCGGTGTCTGCTGCAAAAAATCGAGAAAGGTGCTGCAGATGGGGGAAGGCTGCCGGTTTTTCCGGGTTATCAGATAAAACGGGCGCGAGAGACGGATATTTGCCAAGGGCACCGCCGCCAGGGAACCGCGGTCGATGTCCTCGGCCACGGCCCGGCGGGAGAGGATGGCGATGCCGACCTCTGATTTGACACCCTGGCGGACCGCTTCCGTGCTGCCCATCTCGGCAACGATCTGTAGCCGGGCAAGATCCAGGTGTTTTTCGAGCAACTGGGTCACGACCCGACGGGTGCCGGAGTCCCGTTCCCGGATGATCATCGGCTCGTTGAGCAGCCGGGCTGGCTCCACCGCCTTTTCCTTGGCAAAGGGATGTGCCGGATACACGGCCAGGACCAGTTCATCCTCAAGGATTTCCAGCCATTCCAGGGCCGGGTCGCTCCAGCGGGCGCCGACCACGCCGAATTCGGTGTCGCCGGCCAGAACCCCATCCGCCACCGTGCGGGAGTTGCCGATGGAGAGGGTGAGCTGGATGGCGGGATGGAGTCTTTTGAAGGCGCCGATCCGTTGCGGCAGGACATAGGCGCCGGGGATGGTGCTGGCCCCGAGGGCGAGATGGCCGGCCAGGGTGCCCCGGTAACTGGCCATGGCCTGCATGGCCTCCTGGCGGAGGCGGATGATCTTTTTGGCGTATTTGTAAAGAATCTGTCCTGCCTGGGTGGGCAGGGCTTCACGGCCCAGGCGGTCCACCAGCCGTTCCCCGAGTATTTCTTCCAGGCTGCGGATATGTTCGCTCACCGTGGGCTGGGAAAGAAAACTGGCCTCGGCGGCCTTGGTGAAACTCTTCAGCTCAACGACCTTGCAAAAGACCTCGAGACGATGAATATCCATGGAAAGCTGGCCCTCTCGACTATTGATTTGGATAGTTATCGTCGATATAGACCATTCATCGTCTTAATGCAAGGTGCGTGTGGTCTTTGTCTCGCAACCATTTGTTTTTGCGGAGGGATCATCGCAGCCGCTGCACCCGCAGCCGCAGCCTGTTTTGCTCCCGCCAAGCTGGCGGCGGATGCGGCGGCCGATGAAAAAGACGCAGACCACGATGATGAGAATGATGATGATGTTTTGCCACATGGCTTGCCTCCTTGATCTCGGTTCGTCTTATCCGGCAAACCCCAGCGTCCGCCCGCCCTGATAGACCAGGGTGGCCAGCAAAAAGGCGAAGGCGGTGTTGAAACAGATGGAAAAAAGCCCCCATTTCCAGGAGCCGGACTCCCTGGAGATGCACACCACCGTGACAAAGCAGGGCGCGTAAAACATGACAAAGACGATGAGGGCCAAGGCCACCATCGGGTTCCAGTGAGGATCCCTGGCCAGGGTTTCTGAAAGGGAGGCGTTGTCCTCCGGGTCTGTTTCTCCCAGGGAGTAGGCCGTGCCCAGGGTGGTGACGATGACCTCCTTGGCCGCAAAACCACCGACCAGGGCAATATTGGTCCGCCAGTCAAAACCGGGCAGCCAGCTGACTGTTTCCATGGCCGTGCCGATTCTGCCTGCGAGCGAGTGACGCAGGGCGCTGCCCGCCTGGGCGGTGTCGATGGCGGCCAGCTGTTTTTCGAGTTGCAGGGCTTCCGTCGTCTGGGCGGAAGAGGCTGCCACATCCTGACGCTGCCGGGCGAAGTTCTGTTCTTCCGATTCCGGCAACCCCGGAAAGGTCATCATGGCCCAGATCAGGATGGAGATGGCCAGGATGGTGGTGCCCGCCTTCTTGATATACTGCCAGGTTCTTTCCCAGGTATGGATCAGGAGGCCCCGGAAGGTGGGGAAGCGGTAGGGCGGCAGCTCCATGACAAAGGGGGTGGATTCGCCGCGCAACACGGTGAGCCGCAGGATCTTGGCGGCGGTGAGCGCCACACCCCAGGCCAGCAGGGTAAGGAGGAACATGAGCTGGGCCTGGTTTTTGGAAAAGAAGGTGGCGGTGAGCAGGGCGAGCACCGGCAGCTTGGCCCCGCAGTTCATGAAGGAGACAGTGAGCAGGGTGGCCAGCCGTTCGCGGGGGGAACGGAGGGTGCGGGCGGCCATGACTCCGGGCACGGCGCAGCCTCCGGCAATGCCGCCGGACACGATGTAGGCCATGACCGAACTCCCATGCAGGCCGAAGATGCGGAAGACCCGGTCCATCATGAAGGCGACCCTGGCCAGGTAACCGGAGTCCTCGAGGATGGCGATGCCGAAAAACATGAACATGATCAGCGGCACAAAGCCAAGCACTCCGCCCATCCCGTCGATGACTCCGGAGATGAGCATGGACTTCAGGTGGCCGTCCGGCAGCAAGGCGCTCAGGTTCCCGCTCACCCAGCCGAAAAATGCCGCAAGCCAGGAGACGGGCAGTTGACTGTAGGTGAAGGTGAATTTGTAGAGGCCCAGAAGAACGGCCAGCATGATGATCGGCCCCAGGAATCGATTGGTCAATATCTTGTCGATCCGGTCCGAGGCATGGAGCCGGTCGCTGTCAAATTTATGGGTGATCACCTCCTGGCGGAGCACGGAGGTGATATAGCCGTAGCGGTGGTCGGCAATGATGGCCTCCGGATAGGTTTCCATGGTCTTGTGCAGGTGCTCGCCGACCCTGGCCACGATCTCCTGGAGTTGTGCGTCAACCACCGGATTGTTCCCGCGGCCCTTTTCCCGGATTTGGCTGTCTCCCTCCAGGTACTTGAGCGCCAGCCAGCGCGGGGTATAACTGTCTTTCATGAACCCGGCAGTGGTGATGTGTTGCGCCATGGTGTGCAAGGCGAGGTCAACGTCTTCTCCGTAAGAGATATGCAGAGGATTCCAGGGGGCTTTTTTGCGGGCCAGCTCCAGGGCTGCGGCCATCAGCTCGGCCGCGCCTTTGCCGGATCGGGCAATGATGGGGATGACCGGCACCTGGAGGAGGGCGGAGAGCTTTTGGGCATCAAGGCTGATGCCGCGATCCTGGGCCACGTCGATCATGTTGAGGGCGATGACCATGGGCACGCCAAGCTCAAGAAACTGGGTGGAAAGATAGAGGTTGCGTTCCAGGTTGGAGGCATCGGTGATATTGATGACCACATCGGGCTTTTCCTGCACCAGATAGTCGCGGGCCACAACCTCTTCCACCGAATAGGCGGTGAGGGAGTAGGTGCCGGGCAGATCGATGATCGTGGCTTCCTCGCCGGTGGGAAAGGTGTAGGCCCCTGCTTTTTTTTCCACGGTGACGCCGGGGTAGTTGCCCACATGCTGGCGGGCGCCGGTCAGGGTATTGAACAGGGTGGTCTTGCCCGCGTTGGGATTACCGGCCAGGGCTATGGTGATGGGGGTTGACATGATCGTGCCTCGTTACGGGAAATCAGACGATTTCCACCTCGATATGGTCTGCCTCGCTGTTGCGCAGGGTCAGGGTGCCGCCCATGATTCTGATCGCCACCGGATCGTAGAGGGGGGCCCGGCCCATGATGGTGATGCGGGTGCCGGGGACAATGCCCATGTCGCGGATGCGTCGGCCAAGCTCGCCGCCGACCCTGACCGCGGTAATGGTGCCTGTCTGGTCTTTCTGCATTTCGCGGAGCAGAACTGTTGGCATGCGTGTTCTCCATGGTGCTGTGTGGTGATCGCTGCTGACGAGGGGCAATAATAAAAAGTCGCGGTTAAGAAGTCAATATCTTTTTTAGGGTATAGAATAAAATTATACAGCCCGAACTTTTTAGCCTGAGGCTCGCTTGCTCTGGAAAGGACTGGTTTGCGGGAGATGGTTTCGGCCCTGGTCAAGGGGGTTCCCGAGAGGGATGCGGCTTAGGGAATGCCGGTTGGAATGGCAGTGCCCCACTCCAAAAAGTAAAAGAGTGGGGCGCCGGGAGAGCCGGAAAACGGAAAAATCTCCGACCGCTGGGCTGCCCGGGGCTGCTACTCCCGGGTGTTTCGCATCATGCCCAGGGAGTTGGGGTGGTGCAGGTCCGTGTCCATGTCCATGGTATGGCAGACCTTGCAGTTGCGGTTGGCGCCCAGCGGGTAGGGGTTGCCCTGATACTGCCGGGGGCCGAAGTTGTCCCGTTCCTTTTCGTAGGGGTTGCTGGCAGGATACTCGGCATGGGGGCTGCCGTGGCAACCGGCGCAATGGATGCTGCCCGAATCGTCGTGCCGGTTGCGGTAGAGGGTGTCGGCCCCGGCGGCCCAGACGTTAAAGGCGCTGTCTGCCTCGGGTGGTCCAAAATTTACATGGCAGGTCAGGCAATCCGGTTGCTGCAGCCAAGGGGTGCGGGGTTGTATCCCGGCAAGGGTGGCCGCCGCCAAAGGTTTGAGGTGCTGCATCAGCCGTGCCGCCCCGGTCTTGCCCGCATTTTTTTCGGCCAAAAGCAGGGCCAGGGCGTGGTCTTCCAGGGCGCCGTGGCAGCTGGTGCAGTCAAGCCCGGCAGCGCGATGGA
>JAJZSH010000009.1 GCA_021822005.1 Deltaproteobacteria bacterium
TGCCCACGAAATGGATATGTTGTGTTTTCTTATACATGCACTTCTGTCCTCAACCCGTGGCCGCTCAGGCGGCCAACAACTGTATGCTCTTTTCCACAATGGCGGCGGTCGCCTCCGGCCGGGCATGTTGTTTCATCTGCGCCGCCATGGACTGCAAACGGGGGGCATCGTTTAAAAGCCCCAGAATCTCCCCCCGAAGCTTTGGTCCATCAAGCTCTTGTTCCTGAAACATCAGGGCTGCCCCGCCACGCACCAGAAAAGCCGCGTTGGTTGTCTGATGGTCATCCGCGGCATACGGGTAGGGAATCAGAATGGCCGGTTTGCCCAGTACCGCCAGCTCCGCCAGGGTGGTCGCCCCAGCCCGCGAAACAACAAGATCCGCTTCCCGATAGGCCGCCGCCATATCAGTAATAAAGGAAGAGACCTGGGCAGCAACTCCTGCCTCGCCGTAAGCCTTGCGCACCCATGCTTCATCGCTGCTTCCCGTCTGGTGCCTGACCTGAACCGGGTCGGCAGACAGGTTCTCAGCAAAGGCCTCCACCATCAGTCCATTGACCCGGTGGGCGCCCTGACTGCCCCCCAGAACCAGCACCATCTTGCTTGCGGCATGGTCCTTCTGCTGACCAGCCTCATGGAGCAACTCCGCCCGCACCGGATTCCCGGTCAGCACGGCCTTACCCTTCGGAAAAAAATCCTCGGATCCGGGGATGGAAATATATATCTGGTCAACGATTTTTCCAAGCATCCTGTTGGCCATTCCAGGAATTGAATTCTGCTCATGAATACAGGTCTTCACCCCCATGAGCCTTGCCGCCAGCACCACCGGGCCGGTCACATACCCGCCCACTCCCAAAACCAGCTGCGGTCTGAAGGCGCGGACAATCCGCAGCGCCTGCCACAGGCTGATTGGAAGCTGGGCCACACTCTTGAGCGTCCCCCAGACAGACTTTCCTTTCAACGGCAGGCAGGCAATGGCCTTCTTCTCAAAGGAGCGCGCGGCCAGCGTCTTATTGTCAATGGCGCGATCCGTGCTGACAAAGAGGATCCTGCCTTGGGGAAACCGCCGCAGCATCTCTTCTGCCACGGCAATGCCAGGAAAAAGATGCCCTCCTGTTCCCCCTCCGGTCACGATCATCCTCATGGGCATTCCTCTTCCAATCCTTAACGTCCGAGGGCCATGCCGCGGTTCCCGGCCTTTCTCGCCAGCAGCCAGCCTTGAGCCCGTTCCATGCTCCGCTGAAAACAGTCCGGGCAGTATCCGTGGGAAACCCTGCCCTCCTTGCCGGCCTGTCCCTGTATCCAGCCAGCCTGGCTTTTTGTTTTCCGGCACACACAGCACACTGTTTGCATACCCCCGTCCTCGCCTTTTTTGCCGCCCCAACCCGTGCCCCCTCAGACACCAGACCGTCCGGACGTTTTTCTTCGGCAGTGGATGCTATCGACCTTTCTGCCGCCCCAACCTGCTGACCGCCTGGGTGAACATCTCACCCCGATGGCTGTAACTTCTGAACATGTCAAAGCTTGCGCAGGCCGGAGACAACAGCACCGCGTCTCCCTTCTCCGCCATGGTCCTGGCCAGCCGCACCGCCTCGCCCATTTCTTCGGCAAAGGCTATCCGGGTGGTCTTGGCAAAGGCCTTGGCCATTGCCTCCCTTGCCTCGCCGATCAGGACCATGGCCCGGACCTTTTCCTGCACCAGGGGGAGCAGCATCTCATACCCCCCGCCCTTGTCCCTCCCTCCGGCGATGAGCACCACCGGCTGCCTCATGCCGCCCAAGGCGGAATAGACGGCCCCGACATTGGTGGCCTTGGAATCGTCATAGTAGGAAACCCCATCAATCTCGGCCACCAGGGCCAGCCGGTGCGGCAGCGGTACGAATCCGGCCAGACTTTTCTGGATGGCAGCCGGACTGCACCCCATGGCCCGGACCGCCAGAATCGCCGCCATGGCATTTTCGCTGTTTGGCGCCTGGGCAAGCGGGGTTCCAGCCAATTCATACTCCTCGACCATTTTACCCGGCTCGTCCGCCGTGGCAATACGGACCGTAGTTCCGTTGAGACAAGCCGCTATCCCGGTCCTGCCGCAGGAGCTGTATTGCCGGATTTCACCCCGCAGCGGCCAGGGGCTTTGCTGATCCGCCTCTGCGGCCAGCCATCCGGCAATGGCGGGATCGTCTCCGTTCAGCACCGCCACGTCGCCGGGCTGCTGGTTCTTAAAGAGCGACATCTTTGAATCGACATACTCCCCATAGGATACATATCTATCCAGATGGTCCGGAGTGATGTTGAGCAACACCCCCACCTGGGGCCGGAACTCCCCGGCGCTGTCCAGCTGGAAACTGCTCACCTCAAGAACCACTGCCTCACAGTCCTGCGGCCCTGCCAGATACTCGGCCAGGGGAATTCCGATATTCCCGCCCACAAAGACCTTCTTGCCGCTGCCGGTGAGCAGATCGCCGATCAGGGTCGTTACCGTGCTTTTGCCGTTGGTGCCGGTCACCGCCACCAACGGGACCTTGAGAAAATCTTTTGCCAGGGCCAGCTCGCCCACCACCGGAATGCCTTTTTGCCGTGCTGCCGCAAGAGGTGCGATCCCGGGCGGTACGCCCGGACTTACCAGAATACAGTCTGCCGAAGTTAAAAGCTCAGAGGTATGGCCGCCAGTTTCTACAAAAACTCTTTTCTCCTTCAGCCACCGAACCAAGTCTCCTTCAAGGTTCTCCTGACGGCCACCCTCTGAAACCGATATTTTTACGCCAAGATTGAGCAGGAATCGCACTGCGGAAACACCTGATCTAGCAAGGCCCACGACAACGACATGGGCTCCCGGCTTCAGTATTTCCTTGAAATTCCTGTTCATTCTTTCATCTTCCGTCTGTATTCCTAACGCAACTTCAAGGTCGCCAGGGCGCTCAATCCCAGAACAATGGAGATGATCCAGAATCGGACCACAACCTTTGGCTCTGTCCAGCCCTTCTTTTCAAAATGGTGGTGAAACGGCGCCATGAGAAAGATCCTTTTTCCGCCGGTCATCTTGAAAAAACCCACCTGCAGGATGACCGAGAGCGCCTCCATGACAAAAATCCCCCCGACAATGACCAGCAGCATCTCCTGCTTGATGATGATCGCCACCTGGCCAATGGCGGCTCCCATGGCCAGGGAGCCCACATCTCCCATGAAAATCTGGGCCGGGTAGGCATTGAACCAGAGAAAGCCGAGGCTGGCCCCCACCAGGGCGCCGCAAAAGACGGCAACCTCCCCGGCCCCCGGCACATAGGGGATCTGCAGATATGCCGCCAGCCCTGCATGCCCGGCCAGGTAGGAGAAGAGCAGATAGACACTGCTCGTCACCACCGTGGGGCCGGTTGCCAGGCCGTCAAGGCCATCGGTGAGATTCACGGCGTTGGAGGCGCCAACCACCACCAGGGTGGCGAAAATCACATAATAGGTGCCCAGGTCGGGCTGGATATTCTTCAAAAACGGAAAGCTCAAATGCCCGTCAAAATTCGGGTTGTAATAGATGAGCAACCCGGCCGCCGAGGCGCCGAGGATCTGCCAGAAGATCTTGCCCCGGGCGCTCAAGCCTTTGCTGTTCTGCTTTTTTATCTTGCGGTAGTCATCATACGCGCCGATACCCCCGAACCAGAGGGTCACCCCGAGAATGATCCAGACAAAGGAATTAGACAAATCGACCCAGAGCAGGGTGGTCACGGTTACGGCAAAAAGGATGAGCACCCCCCCCATGGTGGGAACCCCCCGCTTGCTGAAATGGCTGGCCGGGCCGTCTTCCCGCACCACCTGTCCGATCTGGTTTTTCTGCAGCGCCTTGATAAATCTGCCGCCAAACAGCAGGAGGATAAGAAAAGCGGTCAGGGTGGCGCCGATGGCGCGAAAGGTGATATAGCGAAAAACATTCAGCGCGCTGAAATAGGTGTGGAGCGGATAGAGAAGATGGTAGAGCATGCCGGTTATCCTTAGCCCTGCTTCTCAAGCAGATCGTGAGTGATTGTTTCCATCCGCATCCCGCGCGAGCCTTTGATCAGCACCCAGTCCCCCGGCCGCAGGGAGCCTGCGGCAATACTCTCGCGCAGCCAGACGCTGACCTGCTCCTTTTTTGTAAAAAACCTGGCCTTTTTTTTGCTCATCCCGGCCTGCCAGGCGGCGGCAACCAGGGTTTCGGCAAAGTCCCCGACGGCCAGCAGGGCGTCGAACCCGAGCCGCGCCACCTGCCGGCCGATGGCCTGATGGGCCGCAACACTCTGTGTCCCGAGCTCGAGCATGTCCCCGAGGATGACCACCTTTTTATGGCTGTGATCCATCTGCCGCAGGGTCTCGAGCGCGGCCAGCACCGAGGAGGGGTTGGCGTTGTAGGCGTCGTTCACCAGCCTGATCCCGCCGCTGAGACTCTGCACCTGGAGCCGGTTTTCAAAGGGCGCGAAACTCTCCAGCCCGGCCACGATCTCCTTGAACCTCACGCCGGCCGCATGGGCCATGCCCGCCGCAGCCAGGGCGTTCTGCACGTTGTGCGCCCCCAGCCCCCGGATTCGCACCCGCGCCGCATTGCCGCCGATCTGCAGGGTGAAGGCCATGCCGCGCTCGCCCAGACTTCGCAGGCGGGTCCCCCGGACCTCCGCCTTGGGGTTGCGGCCGAAGGTGATTTTTTTCTGACTGCACCGCCGGGCTATGCCCCGCACCCTTTTGTCATCCGCATTGACCACCAGCCTGCCCCAGGCCTTGATCCCGGCAAAGAGCTCGCCCTTGGCCCTGGCCACCCCGGAGATGTCACCGAGCCCGGCAAGATGGGCATCCTGGACATTGGTGATGCAGGCGATGTCCGGGTCCGCGATCTCGGTAAGACGGGCAATCTCGCCGGGCTGATTCATACCCATCTCCATCACCGCGAAATCGTGGTGAAATTCAACCGGCAACAGCGAAAGCGGCAGACCGATCAGATTGTTTAAATTGCCCTTGGTCTTCAAGACATTGTATTCCCTGGCCAGGATCGCGGCGATCATCTCCTTGACCGTGGTCTTGCCGCAGCTTCCGGTTATCGCCACCACCTGCAGATCCGGCATCAGCGATCTCCGGTAGGCGGCCAGATCCCCGAGGGCGCGGAGGGTGTCCGTCACCAGCACCACCGGGACCGGCGGCATCTTCTCGGGCGTCGTATCAACCACCAGTCCGGCGGCCCCTTTCTGCACGGCTTGAACGAGATACGCATGGCCGTCAAAGGTCTCCCCGCGCAAGGCCACGAACAGATCCCCCGGCTCGATGGCCCGGCTGTCCGTGCAGACCCGCCGGAACCCCGCCTCGGGCCGGCCGGAAAGAAACCTGCCCCCCGTGGCCAGAAGAACCCGGGACAGCGTCCAGACCGGATTCTGCATGGCGCCGGAGCCTGATCCAGAATTCTTTGCCGTTCTTCCGTTTTTCATGCCGCAAGCACCTGTATTGCGCACCGTTGCCAGTTCCATCGCCCCTCCCCCCTCTCTGAGGGCTTGCCAACTTCTCCGACCATTACCAGTTGATCACCGCAGCCTGGGCCGCGGCTTCAAGCCTGTCATCGAAAAAAAATCTCCCTTCCGGGGTTATCTGATAGGTCTCGTGCCCCTTGCCGCACACCAGCACCACGTCACCGGGCCGGGCATGGCGGATGGTTTCCCTGATTGCCTCCCGGCGGGACGGGACAATATCATAGCCCTGCATTGCTTCCCGGTGGAGGAGGGCCTCAAGGCGCAGACGCGGCAGGGCGGTTTCCCAAAGCCCCGCCTCAATGTCCCGCAGGATGGCGGCAGGCCGTTCACTCCGCGGATTATCCGAGGTGAGCACAACCACATCAGCCATCGACCCGGCAACCTTGCCCATCAGGGGCCGCTTCCCCCGGTCGCGGTCCCCGCCGCAGCCGAAAATCACGATCAGGCGACCCGTGGTGAGGCGGCGCATGGTCTGCAGCACATTGGCCAGCGCATCGGGGGAGTGGGCAAAGTCGACAAAGACGCTGACCCCTGCCGGGGCCTGAACCCTCTCCAATCGTCCGGGCGCGGCCTGGGCGCAGGCCAGACCGGCAACAATCTCTTCCCCGGGAATCCGCAGGGCCACCGCCACCCCAACCGCGCCGAGGAGATTTTTCAGGTTAAAGGTTCCAACCAGACCGGAACGGACCTGCAATTCCCCGCTCGGGGTTGCCAGGCTGGCCACCGTTCCGCTCAGACTCTCCCGAGCCTCCCGCACGGCCACCTTGGTCCCGGAAAAACCGCAGTCAACCAGGGTCCGGCCCTTTTTCCCCGTGTACCCCAAAGCCTTGTCAGCCCGCAATTCATACAGCAGGCGCCGACCCCAGTCGGTGTCGGAATCATCCCGGTCATCACAGATGACAACCGCCTTGCCATCCTGTTTCAGGTACTCGGTAAAGAGCATCTTCTTGCTCGCGAAGTAGCTGTCCATATCCCCATGAAAATCAAGGTGGTCCCGGCTCAGATTGGTAAAAAGAGCCGCATCGAACCGGATGCCCGCCACCCTTTTTTGCTCAAGGGCATGGGAGGAGGTCTCCATGATGACATGGCTGACGCCGTTATCCGCCATTTCAGCCAGGATCCGGTGCAGGCTTACCGGATCAGGCGTGGTAAACGGCGCAGGAATTTCCACCGTGTTATACCGATAATTCACGGTGCCGATCACCCCGGGGTTGCCCCCGGCCTGTCGGATGACCGACTCCAGAAGATAGGTTGTCGTCGTCTTGCCGTTGGTGCCGGTAATCCCGATCATGAGCATCCGCCGGGCAGGATGCCCATGGAAACCGGCCGCCGCCTGCCCCAGGGCCTTTGGCGTATCGGCAGCCTCCAGACAGGCGACCTTGACATGCTTCCAGCCCCGGCAACGCCCCTTGCCGACCAGCACGGCGGCGCACCCTTTTTTTACGGCAGCCTCCAGGTAGTCATGGCCATCCACGGTCAGCCCCGGAACCGCGACAAACAATGAACCGGGACCAGCCTGACGGGAGTCGGCGGTAATGCTGCGTATCGCTTTGTCCTGCAGCATGTCCAGGTTCACGACCTCCATCTCCTCGGCCAGTTTCCGTAAAGATACTGCGGTAAGGTTGTTGTTTTTCCCCATGTCCAGTACCCGGCTTCTTCCATTAGTGCATCGTTTTCAGGTGCAGCACACACTGTTCAACGCCCCTCAAGGCTGTTCCGGCCAGGGGATACTGGCTTGCCACCTGCCCCGATCCAATGATCTGCAATCTCAGTCCATACTGTTGCAGGATCTGCATCGCCTTCCGCCCGCTCAGGCCCCGGACATCGGGCATGACAAGCCCCTGCGGCCCTTGGGCCAAAGCAGCGGGCAGGGTGGATTTGGCTTGAATCATCTCCATTTTTTTGTAATAGCCGATTTCGCGCACAGCCAGCTCCCTGGCGGTGGGGGGCTTCACCTGGTTCTGCAGGGCGGTTCTGGCCTGCGGCATCATCTCTTCGGCAAAATCCCGAACCGGCGACTTGGCCGACGGATCGATGTGAGCGCCCCCAAGCACGACAATCATGGCGATTTCAGGGCGTTCCAACGGGGCCATCCCCAGGAGAATGCTCTCCATTACCGGCTGGGCCGTGGCCGCTTTTTCGCCACCCTCTTTTGCCTGGCTCTGGGAAACAGGGTCTTTTTGCAGCAACGATTCGATGATGAAATTACCCCGCCCGGCCCCGGCAGCCTTCTTCATTTCGTCCCGCATGCCTGCGCTTACCTCGGGCCGCACGGCAAACTCCCCGATCCCCTGCCGGACCGGCACAGCCCACACCTGCTCATCCTGCCAGACAGCACGGAGCACATGGGGGGTCATCACCTGACCTCCGTTGATCAACCGACAAAATGCCGACAGCACCGCCAGAGGGGTTGCGGTCGGGACAGAATCTTTGTCAGCGTGCGGCAGCATGGCCTTTGCCGACTCAGGGGGATTTTCCACCTGAATCCCGGCGGCCTTGTTCGACGGGCTGACATTCACGTCCTTTAAGGCAAACAACGCCTCGGGCAAATCCACCTCACCCTTGACCGTCAAGCCGATCCTGTCCGCAAAGACGTTGAAATCGTCGCGCCCCAGCACGGTCTGCCCAAAGCCAACCCCCTCCGGAGAAATATACCTGCCATCCTGCACCACATTCCAGGCGGCCTTCTGGGCCGCTTCCGGCTCCGGGCCTGCCTCGCCTCCCGACACCCCGCTTTTTTCCTGGGCAATCCTGTTATCCATGACAGCCGCCGCCTGGAAAAGGCGATCCATTGCGCCAAGATCAAGAAGATCTTCAATGGCCCGGTTCCTCCGCGCCTCAGCGCTGAATTCCCAGAACCGGTTGGGATCATAATCCGGCAGACTGGCCAGCCCGATAATCTCACCTGTATCCGGGGCCATGAGCACAGCCACCCCGGCTTTGGCCCCCGTGCTTCCGACAAGGCCTTTCAGTTTTTGCTCTAAAATATTCTGCAGATGGATATCAAGGGTCAGGATAAGGCTGGCGCTGTCGCTCCCCTCGGCTATCTTCCTGCTCACCCCGGCAGCCGCCAGTCTTGGGTCATACACCCCGCCGCCCCGCAGAACACTGTCATAATAAAACTCGACCCCGGCCAGACCCTGTTCATCCTTTAAAAAACCTATCACATGGGCGCCAAGCTGGTTTCCCGGATAAAACCTCTGCACCTGGTTGATGCGGTAGACCCCTTTCAGATTGAGGTCAGCGATCTTCACCGCTTTCTCGCGGGAAAGATCCCTGCCAAGCCAGGCAAAACTCCTTTCTCCCTTCAGGGCCGAAAGAATATTTTTTTCATCCAGTTCGAGAATTTTTGCAACCTCACGGGAAACTTCTTCGGGCGCATCGAGCTCCAATGGCCTTGCATACAGGGAACTCCGCTGAAAACTCACTGCCAGCTCCATGAAGTTCCGGTCATAAATATTTCTCCGGCCACCGCCTGTCACGGCGCTGACCTGTTCCTCCTTTTGCCCGTCGCCCGGCACCTGCTGACCGCTGCCCCCGAAAAACTGACTTTTTATGGCCACCACCGCAAACACCGCCGCCAGCAGCAAAAAAACTCCGCCCACCATGGCCGGGCGCCGGTCTCTTCCCTCGATTGCCCGCTTCTTCATGCCTGGCCTTATGGCCTTCTCATCTGCTTCTCGGAAGGCGGGAACAATCCAAGCCCCCCTGCCGCAGCTTCGATTTTTCCCTGCTGCAGCAGCGCTTCCTTTTCCGCAGAGAGCGCCACATTGGCAGCGGTGAGTTCGACTTTTTCCTGTTTGCCTTTATCAAGCCTGCCGAGGCCGTCCTGTAAAGCAGCGCCAAACCAGAGACTGCCGGCGACTCCCAGCAGCATGGCGACAACCGTTACCACCCCAATAATCCTGAAAGGCCGCTCCCGATCCGATCCGCCCCCCCGTCTGCCGGAAACCTTTTGCCTGTTGCCAGCCACGCCGGAGTATTTTTTCGCGTAATCCCGCATCCTAAGTCCTTCCTCTAGCCGCAACCCGCAGCTTGGCGCTTCTTGCCCTGGGATTGCGCAAACATTCAGCGCGGCCCGGGGTAAGGGGCTTCGGGGTAACTACCTCGAGCAGGGGATTTTCCCGGAAAGCCTGTTTCACCAACCGGTCTTCCAGGGAATGAAAGGAGATGACACAAAATCTGGCGCCAGGCGCGAGCAGGCTGGCGCCATCGGCCAGAACCTGCTCAAGGCTGTCCAGTTCCCGGTTCACGGCGATGCGCAAGGCCTGGAAAACCTTGGTGGCCACATGGATTTTCTTGGGTTGAAACCGCTTGGGAATGGCCTGATCCACCAGGGCGACGAGCTGGTCGGTGGAAACAATCTTCTCTTTCCGCCGTGCCTCTACAATCCACTCGGCAATCCTTCTCGCCTGGCGCTCTTCGCCATAGTAGAAAAAAATATCCGCCAGCTCTTCCTGGGACGCCTCGTTGACAAGCTCGGCGGCCGTGGTGGTCTGGCGCTGGTCCATCCGCATATCAAGCGGCTCGCTGCCTTTAAAGCTGAAACCGCGGCCACTTGCATCCAGCTGCAAAGAAGAAAGACCCAGATCGAGCAGCAGGCCATCAATTGTGCCAATGCCAAGCTCCATCAGGGTCTCCTTTATCGAGGTGAAATTCTCATGCACAAAGCGGACACGGCCCGCAAACCGGGCCAGCCGTTCCTGCGCCAGGGTCAGAGCCGCTCCATCCCAGTCAAACCCGACAACCTGACCGGTGGGACCGCAGGTCTCAAGGATCTTTTCCGTATGCCCTCCCAGGCCCAGATTGCCGTCAACATACAAACCTCCATCCTTCGGGGCCAGACACGTGACCACTTCCTCGAGCATGACCGGGAGATGAGAGGGCTGCATACCGGATCAGAACAGCCCCAATTCCTGAAGAACCTGCTCGAAATTCTGAAAATTCTCGGCGGTCGGTTTGTTCTCAGCCTCCCAGACTTCCTTGTCCCAGATTTCAAAATAGGTAATCATGCCGTTCGCCACGATTTCCTTCTTGATGCTGCAATCTTCCCGCAAGGTTGCGGGAAGCAGGATTCTCCCCTGCTTGTCCAGGGCACATTCCTCGGCGCCGCCGATCATGTACCGGATCAGTTTGACTGTTTCCGGGCTTTTCTGGCCTTGCGCCAACAGGGCCATCTCCAGCTCTTCCCAATGCGGCAGCGGATAGGCCCGGATACAGTTGTGCCAGGGAATGACCATGAGCCGCTCATCGCCCTGACTGCGCAAGGACTCGCGGAACCGGGTCGCGATATTCAGCCTGCCCTTCGCATCGAGGACATGCTCGGAGCGACTGCGGAAACGACAGACTGGATTTTTCACACTCCCTTCAACCACACGCGGCTCCTTCTTGCTCCCCTATTACCCACTTTACACCACTTTATGTTCTCTTATAGTGAAAAGAACGGAGCAGTGTCAAGGAAAAAACATGCGGAACCGCTTATTCTCCATCCTCTCCACAGCAGCAAAAAATACTGTATATAGGTGTATCGCGAAAGAACAAATACCATATAAAGTGGTATTCAGGAAGATTCCCCGCATCTCGCCCGTCCAAATATTTTTTTGTGGGGCAAGGTGGGGTAAAATTTCACCACCAGCCAAATTTTTCCCAGGGAAAAGTAAATCTCCCGCCGAGGCCATGCCGCGACACGCTTCATCTCTTTATCTTGCTGATTTTTTGGTTTTTCCTTGCCTTTCCCCCGATTTTCATTTAAGGTGCCTCTTTTTTTCCCAACCCGGAAACGAACCCTTCTTCATGGAAAGTCAAAAAGTTATGGATCAAAGTACAATCAGAAACGTTGCCATCATTGCCCACGTTGACCACGGAAAAACCACCCTGGTCGACCAACTGTTCCAGCAAAGCGGCATGTTCCGGGAAAATCAGGAAGTAGCGGAACGCCTCATGGACTCCATGGATCTGGAAAAGGAACGCGGCATCACCATCACCGCCAAGAACGGCTCATATTGCTACAAGGATTACTGGATCAACATCATCGACACCCCTGGACACGCCGATTTCGGCGGCCAGGTGGAACGGGTCCTGCGCATGGCGGACGGCTGCCTCCTCCTGGTGGACGCCCAGGAAGGCCCCATGCCCCAGACCTATTTTGTTTTAAAAAAGGCCCTGGCCGCTGGGTTGCGCATCATTGTGGTGATCAACAAGATCGACAAGCCCGCGGCCCGTTGCGAATGGGTGGTTGACCAGGTCTTCGACCTCTTTGTCAAGCTTGAGGCCCCGGACCACCTTCTGGATTTCCCGGTGGTCTATGCCTCGGCCAAACAGGGCTACGCCAAGCATCACCTCACCGATGCATCCACCACCATGGAACCGATCTCCCAGCTGATCGTTGCCCACGTGCCCCCGCCCTCAGGCGACCCCACTGCGCCCTTGCAGATGCAGGTCAGCTCCCTGGACCATTCCCCCTATCTGGGGCGGCTCGGCATCGGCAAGGTGGTAAACGGCACCCTGAGCATCAACAAACCCATTGCCGTGGTCAAGCGGGACGGCAGCGTCTCCCCGGCGCGGATCACCAAGATCTTCCGCTTTGAGTCCGATAAAAAGGTGGCGACCGATACGGCCGGGGTCGGCGAGCTGGTTGCGGTGGCAGGCATGGAAGACGTTACCGTCGGCGTCACTTTCACCGACGCGGACAACCCCATGCCGCTGCCCCTGATCGAGATCGATCCGCCGACCATCTCGATGAATTTCATCCCCAACGACTCGCCCTTTGCCGGGTTGGAAGGGAAATTCGTCACCTCCCGTCATCTCGAAGAGCGCTTGCGCCGCGAGACCCTTGCCGACGTGGCCCTCAAGGTCGAACCCATGCTGGAAGGCGTCGGCTATGTTGTTTCCGGCCGGGGTGAGCTGCACCTTTCCATTCTCATCGAAAAGATGCGCCGCGAGGGCTTCGAGCTCCAGGTCACCCGCCCCCAGGTCATCATGAAACAGGAAGGTGGCGTCACCCTCGAGCCCTACGAGGAACTGACCATTGACGTGGACGAGCAGTACGCCGGGGCGGTGATCGAACGGCTGGGAATGCTCAGGGGACAGATGCAGGAGATGCACCAGGCAAACGGCATGAACCGGCTGGTCTACAAGATCCCGACCAGAGGGTTGCTCGGCTACCGCTCGGAATTCATGACCGCCACCAAGGGTCTGGGCATGATGAATTACGTTTTTGCCGAGTACGGCCCCTATGCCGGAGACATCGTCAACCGGGTCAACGGGGTGCTCACCAGCATGGAAACATGCACCACCGTGGCCTACGCCCTTTTCAACCTGCAGGATCGCGGCCGGTTGTTCCTCGGCCCGGGCATCAAGGTCTACACCGGCCAGATCATCGGAGAAAACGCCCGCAACCAGGACATGGTGGTCAATCCGGCCAAGGGCAAGAAGCTGACCAACATGCGGGCTTCCGGCTCCGACGAAAACGTGGTTCTCACCCCGCCGGTGCAGATGAGCCTGGAAGACTGCATCGCCTATATTAATGATGACGAGCTGGTGGAGGTGACTCCGCAGTCGATCCGGCTGCGAAAGAGAAAACTCTCCGCCAAATAAGAAGGGCGCAGGCTCCCTGCCTGATTTTGAACCAAAAAGGGGGCCATGCCGGACACCGTCCGGCATGGCCCCCTTTTCATTTCGCCCAGCAACAACCCCGGCTACAGCACCACGGTCCGCTTGATGTACTTCACCACCTCCGCCGGATCATCCATGACCTGGAAGTAGAGCAGATCATCCTCATTGATATAATTTTCCGCCAAAAGCCGCTCCTTGATCCAATCCACCAGCCCGCCCCAGAAATCAGAACCCACCAGAATGACCGGGAAGCGTTTGACCCGCCTGGTCTGGATCAAGGTCAGGGATTCAAACAGCTCGTCCATGGTGCCAAAGCCTCCGGGCATCCCGATAAAGGCCATGGAATACTTGACAAACATCACCTTGCGCACGAAAAAATACTTGAAGTTGAGCGGCACGTTGGTAAAGGGGTTGGGCTCCTGCTCAAAGGGCAGGTTGATGTTGAGGCCGATGGACAGCCCTTCGGCGATGGCCGCGCCTTTGTTGGCGGCGGCCATGATCCCCGGCCCGCCGCCGGTGATGATCCCGTAGCCGGCGGTGGCCAGGTCAAGGGCGATCTTCTCGGCCAGCTTGTAATAGCGCCCTTCCGGGCCGGTCCGGGCGGAGCCGAAGATCGACACCGCAGGCCGCCCGATGTTGGCCAGGGTGTCAAAGCCCTCGACAAACTCACTCAGGATCCGAAACAGCCGCCAGGAATCCCCCACCTGAAAACTATCCAGTGAATACTGCTGCCGCTCGTCAACAACCCCGGCCTTGGTCACCCGCATATCCGATCTCCTTTACAGAGCTTGTCCACACACAACATACTTCAGGAAAGAGCTGCCAGGGCCGCCTGGGCCGGGGCATACTCCGGGAAGTACCGCAACACCTTTTCATAGAGCTTTCTGGCCTTGCCCGGCCTTGCCTGCTGCGCAAAAATCCCGCCCAACAGCAGCGCTGCTTCCGCCTGCCGCGGGTCAAGGCGGAGACACTCCGTCAGGGACTGCACCGCCCCTTCCCGGTCCTGGGCCAAGGCCTGCACCAAGCCAAACCGGTACCAGTGGGCGGCATTGCCCCCATCCAGCTCAACCGCCTGCCCGCACAGGGCCAAGGCGATATCCTGGCCCTGTTTTTCCAGGGCATAGAGTCGGCCGAGCCTGCTCAACGATCCGGCGTCCCTGGGGTTGCCGCTGACCGCGCGCTGATAGGCGGCTATGGCCAAACCGTTCTCGCCTAGGGCCTCACAGGCCCGGCCAAGCCAGCGCGCCACCACCATGGGCTCCCCGCCCTGCTGGGGCGCCTTGTTGATCAGCGTCTCACACCGGGCCAGCACCTCCCTGCCCCGGGCGTACAGCCCCTGCCGGCAATAGAGCATGCCGAGATGCTGCAAGAGATCGGGTTGCTCGCCGTCCACGGCCAGGGCACTTTCCCAGAGAGCCATGGCCTCACGATCCTCGCCGCCTTCAAGGCAGACGAACCCCAGATTGAAAAGGGCCATGAAGTTTCTGGCGTCGATGGCCAGGGCCTTCTGAAAACAGGCCCGGGCCGCCCTGGCCCGATTGAGCTGGATGCTGGCGACTCCCATGCTGTTCAGGATATTGACATTGGCCGGATCAAGCAGCAGCCCCTTGCGGTATTCCCGCAGGGCCTTGACCAGATCGCCTTCGTTATAATAGACATCCCCGCTGATATTCAGGCTGACCGCGTCAAAGACCGCCAGGGAATCCGGGCCGGAAAAGGCGGCGTGCCGCAAGGCCTTGCGGCAATTCAGCGGCAGGTCGGATTTCTTGAAATCATGAAAGGGAAAGGTGGCCACCCCCATGGAAAAGGAGCTGCCACCGATGGCCTCCATCTTCTCCCGGAAGCCGTTGAGCCAGGTCCGGACCCCCTCGCCATCGAGCCCGTCCAGAAAGAGGAACGCCTCCCGCTGATTGACGAGCACCAGACCTTTCTCCTGCCCAACCAGCGTCCTGAGCCGCTTGGAAAAATGGTTGCTGGCCGGTTCCTGATCCATGCTGAGCAAGACCAGGGAGAATCGGCCCTTGCCCCGATACAGGCTCCGCAACTTGCGCAGCACCGATTCCGGGGTCTTCCGGAAGGGATGGGATTCTATGTCCAGCGCGGTGGCATGGCCGCAGAGACTGAACGGCCCCCGCAGCCGGGCGGTGCGCAGAGCCTGCCAGGCCTGCGCCAGAAGTTGTTCCGGGGCGCCGCTCTCTTCAGGATCGTGGGGCGTCACCGTGGTGATGCCGAGACGGGCCGTGACAAAATTTTCCCGTTTGAGCCGCAGGAGAAGCGATTCGCCCAACTGGCGGGCCTGTTCCATGTCCACCCCGTACCAGAGCAGGCCGAAGATCCCGGCGCCAAGATGGTGCAGATGCATGTCCTCCCCGAGCATGGAGGCAAGACAACTGCCGGCCCGCACGATGTAACGGAGACTCCGGTCCGCGTCCCGGCTGCGCGGATAGACCTCCAGCAGGGCAAGGGTGGCCGGGGCCAGGGGCGGCACCTCACCCTCTTTCTGTCCAAGGGCCTCAAGCTCCCCCCGCAGATGAAAACCGTTCACCAGCCCGGTGGCCGGGTCCTGGCAGCTCTGCTTGAGCAGATAAAACTCCCTGGAAATGATATGGCTCTGCTCGTCGAACCAGACCGTCGGCATCCCGTAGAGCTGGGCCTCACCGCCCCGAACCACCAGCAGCCCGCAGAGCGTTTCTCCGCCCCAGATGGGCAACAGCAGCTCCTGCCGCTTTGCATCAATCACGGGCAGGTGGTTGTCGCGAATCTGCTTCAGCGCGGCCTTAAGCTCCGCAGGCGGCTTGCCCTCCTCTTCGCCCAGAGGCACCAGCCGGGCAGTCTCACAGGGGAAAAAATCAAAAGCCGTTTTGGTGAACAGCGTGGAAAACCGGCGAAGATCGGCAGGGATCAAAGGCCCGGCCTCAAAAAGCAGAGGTATGGTCATTGGTTCTTACCCTCAAAAACTTCTTTCAGACAGTTGGCCAGCAGCACCACTTCCTTGTCAGCCACGGTGCGCATATCGAGCAGCAGCCAGTCATCCTCAATGCGGCCGAGCACCGGCAGCGACAGCTCCCGCAAGCCCTTTTCCAGTTCATTGACACTCCGGTCCACGGGGGCAAGGGCCACACCCCGGCTGGGCAGGGGCTGTTCCGGCAGCGAGCCGCCGCCCACCATGGAGGCAATCCCCTTGAGCTCCACCCGGCAGACCGGGGCAAGCGCCTTGCCGATCAGACGGCGCAACCGTTTGGCCCGCCGGTCAATGACGGCCAACGGCATGGCCAGCATGGCCAGGGTGGGGATGGCGGCAATGGCCTTTTCCTCGTCGAAGTACAGCCGCAGCACCGCCTCAAGCCCGGCCAGGGTGAATTTGTCGATGCGCAGCGCCCGGTTCATGGGGTTCCGTTTGATCTGCTCGACAATCCCTTTCTTGCCCAGAATGAGCCCGGCCTGGGGCCCGCCCAGTAGCTTGTCGCCGCTGAAGGTAACCACATCGACCCCGGCCCGGACCACCTCGCCCACCGTGGGCTCCTTTGCCAGGCCGAAGCGGGAAAGGTCCACCAGACAGCCGCTGCCCAGATCCTCCATGACCGGCAGGTTGTGGAGGGCGGCAAGACCGACCAGCTCCCCAAGGGGAACCTCGGAGGTGAAGCCGATCATCCGGTAGTTGCTGGTGTGCACCTTGAGGAGCAGGGCGGTTTCTTCAGTAATGGCCCCTTCATAATCGCGGAGATGGGTACGGTTGGTGGCGCCCACCTCGACAAGCTTGGCCCCGGTTCGGCTCATCACCTCGGGAATCCGGAAGGAGCCGCCGATCTCCACCAGCTGGCCCCGGGAGACGATGACCTCGCGCCCCTTGGCCAGGGTATCCAGCACCAGCATCACTGCGGCGGCATTGTTGTTGACCACCAGGGCGGCCTCGGCCCCGGTCAGCTCACAGAGGATATCCTCCACCAGACTGTAGCGGCTGCCCCGTTTGCCGGTGGCAAGATCAAGCTCCAGATTGGAATAACGGCCGGCCACGGCCAGCAGGCTCTCCATGGCCGCCTCGGGCAGCAGGGAACGGCCAAGATTGGTATGCACCACCACGCCGGTGCCATTGATCACGGTCCGGAAGTTGGGACGAAGCCTGGCGGCAAGGAGCGCGGCAAAACGGGGCAGCAGGGCGACCTGGGTCAGATCGGCGGGCTTGATTGGCGCCCCCTTGAGGATTTCCTGCCGGAGAGACTCCAGCAGTTGGCGCACCGAGCTTTTCACCAACGAAGCAGGCGCATCGGGAGGCGGGTCCAGCCAGCCTAGAAATTCATCAACCTTGGGAATAGCCCGAAGCAGGCGTTGGGTGGAAGCGGCCGGTTGCCCGGCGGATTCAGGTTTTGTGGTCATTCACTCCCCAGTTCAGGCAGAAAACGGAAGAAGAAACGGCGGTCTCGCATAAGAAACCCATAACATACTGAAAGGACTTACCGTTTTTCCGGAAAACTGTCAAGGGGATGCAACGGCATTCTGTGCGGGCAAACCGGTCATCCGCCACCGTTGTCCGCTCGCCCCTCTGACAATGGAAGATACCACTTGACATCAACATATAAATGAATATTTATATTATATAACCATCTGGTCCAGTGCGTGGTTCCATCGTCTGTCAACCCAAGAGGAGGTCCGGTTATGAAGGAGACACTTTGCCAATGCCAAACGACTCAGAATGAGAATGCCACCACCACTGCCATAACCGTGGATATCCCTGCCGACCTGCTTGAACAGTTGCGGGAAGCGGCGGCTGTGGCAAAGACCGACTATCAGTCCCTGTTGCTCTGCTATGCCCGGCAAGGCCTGATCAACAGCGGGGCGCAACTGAAACGGGGTCAGTTCGTGGAACACGTGAAGGATGTTCTGGAAAAACATGGCGTTCAGACCAACGTCATTGAGGAAATTTTCAGCAAATTCCTCTACTGAGGAGGTCATGACCCGACGCCGTCTCCCATATGCCCCCGCATGCCGGATAATCCCCTCTTCCCATTGCCTGCGCGGGGTTGTGATGGCGGGCGGTGGGGCCGGAGGATTGCCGCAACTTCATGAACACCTGTGAATACAAGATAAACCTCCAGGCCCTTGCCGTTCTCGCCAAGTGTCTGGCCGATGAAAACCGCCTGCGCATCCTGCTGTGCGTCGGCAAAGAGAAAAAATCCGTCTCCAGGATCGTCGAGGAACTCGGGTTGTCACAGCCCCTTGTTTCCCACCACCTCAAGGAACTGAAGAGGTCCCTGCTCGTGCAGGTCGAGCGGAGCGGCCCCTTCGTCTATTATGAGATGGCGGATGCGCGGATTCTCAGGATCCTGGAGAATCTGGACGGTCTGGGAAGGGATTTAGGAGCCGTTACAAAATAACCATTACGGTGACCATTTCGTTACGGCTCCTTACGCCGTTAGCACTGCTGCCGGTCACCTTATTCCAGTGTTATGGTCGCCGTTACACTGCTATTTTTGAACAACGGCTTAATCAACAAGAGAACAACCTTTTAACTTGGGGGATTGCCTGTTCACATGGAAGAAATTCAAAAAATAATAGACCGGATGGATCCGGAAGAGGCGCTGGCCGGGATGGCGGCGGTTGCCAGCAGACTTTTTCCCCAGGTGAGCGAGGAGACCCGGCTGCGTTTTGTGGTGGGCCTCATCGGGGAGGCCGGCGCCGACAAGGTGGCAAGCCTCGTCCAGCTCTGACTGGCGGAGTGCATGGGCGAAGGTGTCGACCCAACCAAGATGTGTCAAAGCCTGGTGGACAAGGTAGCCCGGTCCAAACAACTGCGCTCGGTCACCGACCCTGAGCTGCTGGTACTTTTTGAGGACTGGCTGGAAGAAATGGAAGGCGAGGTGGCCGGTTATCTGCATCGGCATCCGGACACCGATGCGCCGGCGCTTTCCCGTGAACTCGGGCTGTCGCTCCGCGGAGCCACCTTTCTGCTCGCCAAGTTGCGGCGGGAGACACGAACTGATTGAAAAAGGGAGGAGCCATGATGATCCGCTTTTTTTTGAACGAGCCCAACGGCAAGGCCTGAGGCCATTTTCTAGAGATGATGCCCAGGCTGGGTGCACAATACGATATCGCCATTGAGGTCATTTCGAAACCAAGGGCCGATTACCAGACCGATGCCTATTTCCAACTGGACCTGCCCGTGGCTCCGGCCATCATGGTGGGCGAGGAAGTGGTCACCGAGGGCAAGGACGTGGACGGCCATGCGGTCGAGGCGGCCATCTGCCGGCATCTGGGCCTGCCTGCACCTGCACCGCCGCCCTGAAAAAGAAAAAACCGATTGCCGACCCTCTGCTGCGGGGGAGGCGGCCGGAAACCGGAGTTGAGCGGGAGGATATGGCATGCGCAAAAAAATTCTGGTCCTCGGCGGCTCCTTCGGCGGCCTGACCGCGGCATTCGAAGTCAAGCGGCGGCTGGACGAACAGGCCGAGGTGACGGTCATCAGCAAGGAAGACCGCTTTGTCTTTCTGCCGTCCCTGCCCTGGGTGGTCACCGGCCACCAGCAGGCGACGGCACGGCCTGCGGCGTCGATCCGGTGCGGTGGGCGTCGCCGTGGCCATGGCGACGCGGGAGCCGACGCCGATGCCGACCGGCGTGCCCAAAACAGGGTACATGACCGTGTGAATGGCCAAGACAGCGGCCTGTAACATCGCAGCCGACTGTAACAACACCGCGCCGGTGGCGGTCGAGGATCTCAACGTCCTCTGCCTGATGAGCATGGGAAAGACGGGGGCGCTGATGTATGCCGAACCGATCCTGCCGCCCCGGCAGAGAGCATTGCTCAAGACGGGCCGTTGGGTGCCCTGGATGTGGCAACGTCCAGGGAAAAGATGGAGGAGTACCTGAATAGAATCCTCTCCGATGGTGGTTGAGAAATTCCCCGCCTCCCGGGTTATGGGTTGTGTGAGCAGCCAGGCCAACCCTGCTCGGTCGCGGATGCCCTGGCAAGATGGCCAAGGCATCCGCGTAACCCGACTTCCAGCCGGTGTCAAAACTCCTCGATCCGTTTCCTGAACCAGCGGAGCACCGCCTCCTTCTTCTCGGCGATGTCGATCTCGTAGATATCCTGAGGAAAAAGCAGCTGGGCCACACCGGAGTCGAAGATCCGCTTCACCTCGTATTCGTCGTGGGAAACCTCCCGCTCATAGATATAGTTGAGGTACGAGCGGTTGGTGTGGACGATGAACTCGACGCGCATGCCGCCCATGCGGGCGAAAAACTTGAACATCCTGGTCTTGGCGGAGCTGCCGATGCTGCCGCTGTGATGCCCGCCGCCGGAAAGGGTGTCGCTCACCTCCTCCAGGGTCATCAGGGATCCGGCCCGGGTGGCGCTCTGGGTCAGGTGCCGCTGAAAACCCTTGACCTCGGCCACCGAATCCACCACCCCCATGAGGCCCAGCTCGTCATCCACCGCCACGGCCGGATTTTCCTCGCCCTTGCGCAGCAACTTCAGCACCTTGGCCTCGGACTGTTTCTTGCGGATGGACACATAGATCGGCACCTCGGCCCCGTTGGCCTGGAAGCGCCGCCGCTTGATCAGGGTGAGCTTCTGGTTGGCCTTTCTTGTTACGGCGCGGGCCTGCTCCCGGTTGATGACCTCAACCTTGGTGCAGGCGTAGGTGTCCGGGTCGTGGTCGCTCAGGAGATAGACGATCTCCAGCTCGCCGATCCTGGTTTTTTTGCTCCAGACATATTCGTTCAAAAAGTCGAGAAACTGGCCGAACTTTCCCTCCACCTCGGTTTCCCGTTCCCGCTGATCGATGGACCCGGCCAGATTCATGAGGATCAGCTTGCGCTTGGCCTCAAAGCGCGCCTTCTTGTGGTAGCGGTCGTCAAAGAGGATGAGCAGCAGATCCACCGGGCTCTTGCAGGAGTCGATCTCGTTGGTCATCTCGATGTAGGAGGCGTAGTTGGCCAGCACCTTGGCCTTAAGGTAGTTGATCACTCCGTCCGCGGTCCGGGAATAGGTGTTAACCCGCAGGATCACCTCCCGGGCGTTGCCCTCGATGCCGAACATGTTGCCCAGCAGCCGGTAGGCCCGCTCGTTGGCCAGCTTCCGTCGGGCCGGATCGTTGATGATCGCCTGTATCCCGAAAAAGGAGCGGACATCGAGAAACTCGAAGATCTGGTTGCGCAGGATCCGGTAGCGGGTCCGCATACCGGCCTCGGCCAGACCCCTGGCAAAGAGCCGCGCCTCCGGGGAAAACGACGCCAGGGCCGGTGGCCTGTCTCCGGTGGCAAAAGGGCCGGACCTGGCCAGCAGTGAAAAGATGTTCTCTTGCGTCATGCTGCTTCCCCCAATTCTTCAAGACCGGAATCGCCGACACTGGGCAACCCGCTCGTTTTTTTCACTGTACGGGCAGGAAGGGCACGGATCAAGAACTATATTCGGCCACCAGTTGCAGCACCTCCCGATCATGAAGCGGCCTGCCCAGGACCAGGCACTGGGCTCGGAAGGCCTCGGCCAGCCGCCCCAGTTGCGCCTCCTGACAGGACAGGCCCAGCTGCCGCAGGCGCTCGGCCACGCCCTGCCTGCCCACCTTAGCCCCATAAGACAATTGCCGCCGCGCCCCGACCAGGAACGGTTCGTAAGGCTCATAGGCCCGAGGGTCTTTGGCGAGCCCGGCCAGATGCAGCCCGGTTTCGCAGGCAAAGATCCCCGCCCCGATCACCGGCTGGTGGGCCTCGATCTTCCGGCCTGAGCAATCGGCGGCCAAGCGGGCCAGGTCTGAAAACAGGGTGGTTTCATAGGGCCTGCCGCCTTGCAGGGCCAGATAGCCTGCCACCTCTTCCAAGCGGCTGTTTCCGGCCCGCTCGCCCAGACCCAGCACAGTGACGTCGGCCCAATGGGCTCCGGCCTCCAGGGCGGCAATGGCATTGGCCGTGGCCATGCCGAAGTCATTGTGCATATGCACCCCGATCTCCACCTTAAATGTCCGCAACTCGCGGACCAGGGCGGCAATTCCGCCGGGGGTGGCCACGCCCACTGTGTCAGCGATCCGGATACGGTCCACCCCGTTTTCACAGGCAACACCGACAATCTCGCGCAGGAAAGCGGGCTCTGCCCTGGTCGCATCCTCCAGACCGAGGGAAACGTAGGGCACCGCCGCACGCACCCTGGTGATCGCTTTGGTCACCATCTCCGCCACCGCCGCACGCTCCAGGCCCAATTTGATGGCGATATGCCGGTCGGAAACCGGAACGGACAGAGAAAGCACATCCGGGGCCAGGCGCAGGGCGCAGGCGATGTCCTCCTCACGGCAACGGCACCAGAGGCCCAGGCGGCTCAGGCCTGCCTCCCTGCGACAGCGGGCAACCAGGGCGGGCAGCTCTTTGCCCAGCGGCGAGGCGATACCCACCTCCACCTCTTCGACCCCGACCCGCACGAGATGGTGGGCAAGGGCCACCTTCTGCTCCAGGCTGAAGGCAACGCCCACCGTCTGGCTGCCCTCGCGCAGGGTGCTGTCCACCAAACCTCGCACATGCTCCATGGCTGCCACCTCACATACTCGATGCCGTCGCAAAACCATGCGCGGCCAGATTTTCCTTTTTCCACTGCGTCCGCCAGCCGTCCGCCTCTTCCGGCGCGGCGAGCTTCTTGCGGCCACTGACCTCTTCCACCCTCCCATTGGCAAAAATTACCAGAGTATCGGCAAAAACCTCCACATCAGCCGGATCATGGGTGATAACCACCAGGGGCACACCGAACCGCTGACGAATCTCAAGCAGCTCCATGCGCATCCGGTGACGCAGCATGGAATCAAGGGCGGAAAACGGCTCGTCCAGCAGGAGGATGGAAGGCTTCTTGATCATGGCCCTGGCCAGGGCCACCCTCTGTTTCTGCCCCCCGGACAGCTCCGCCGGATAGCTCCCGGCCAGATGGGCGATCTCAAAGGAGGCCATGATCCCGGCAACCTCCTGTCGGTCATCGGGCAACAGACTGAAAGGCCAACCCTTTTTCAGAGGGTAAGCGATGTTTTCCCGCACGGTGAGATGGGGAAACAGGGCATAGTCTTGAAAGAGATAGCCCACCCCCCGCTTTCGCGCCGGGAGATTGATGCCCTGCTGGCCATCAAAAAGCGCTTCGCCGCCCACGGCAATTCTGCCCTGCTCGGGCGTGACCAGCCCGGCAATGGCTTGGATGGTAAGGCTCTTGCCCGAACCGGAGGCCCCGAAGATCACGGTGAGGTCATCATGCGAGGAAAAAGCAGCCTCCAGTTCAAAACGCCTGTCGCCGGACTGCAATGTTTTACGGATATCCACCTCAAGCCTCATCGCCCTGCCCTCCCTCTGCTTGCCAGCCTGTTGGTCATGACGAGAATGGTGATGCAGACCACCGACATGATGGCCACCAGGGTATTGGCCAGGGTGTAGTCCCCGGCGGCAACCGCATCAAACACCGCCATGGCCGCGGTCTGGGTCTTGCCCTCGATATTGCCTGCCACCATCAGGGTTGCGCCGAAATCCCCCATGGCCCTGGCAAAGGCGAGCATGGTCCCGGCCAGCAGCCCTCTTGCAGCCAGGGGCAGCGTGATTCGGAAAAACACCCGCATCTCGTTGTCGCCCAGAATGCGGGCGGCCTGTTCGTACTCGGTGGAGACCCCTTCAAAGGCGGCCCTTGCGGACTTGAAGAGCAGAGGAAAGGCTACCACCGTTGCAGCGAGCACCGCTCCCTGCCAGGTAAACATCAGACTGAGGCCGAAATGGGCATGGAGCCAACCGCCCAGCCAGCCGTTTCTGCCCCAGACCACGATGAGGTAATAGCCCAGGACCGTGGGCGGCATGACCAGGGGCAGGGTCAGGACGGCGTCAAGAAAATCCCGGCCCCAAAACGCGAAGCGGGCGGTGAGCCAGGCGAAGGCCACGGCAAAGGCAAAGGCGAACGCCGTAGCAAAAGAGGCAATACGCAATGTGAGCCAAAGCGGAGTCAGGTCGGGCATGCTCGTTTCCTTGATTTGCCTTGCAACTATGGCTTTTTAAAGCCGTATTTTGCCAAAATGGTCTGCGCCTCTTTGCTTTGCAGGAAGCGGACAAAGGCCAGGGCTTCCGCTTGGTGGCGGCTAGCTGCCACCACCGCCACCGGGTAAACAATGGGGGTTACGGTGGGGATCTCCGTTGCCACCCGTATCCGCTCTTTGGCTGCCACGGCATCCGAGGCAAACACGAAACCAGCCTCAACCTCACCCCGCATCACATATTCGAGCGCCTGTTTTACCGAAATACCCATGACGCATTTGGGCGCCAGCGTCTCCCAGAGCCCCTGCCTTTCCAAGGCAGCCTTGGTATATCTGCCAACCGGCACCGAGTCGGGATTGCCCATGGCGATTTTCTGCACCCGGCCTGATTTCAGATCACCAAGCCCCGTAATCACAGGCAGATTCACCGGAGTTATGAGCACCAAGGAATTACCCACGAAATCAACCCTGCTCCCCGGCAGAGTGAACCCGCCCTTTTCCGCCTTGTCCATGCTCTCCTGGTCGGCAGAGGCAAAAAGATCAACCGGGGCTCCCTGGGCAATCTGCTGCAGCAAGGGTCCGGTGGCGGCGAAATTGAAGTTGACCTTCACCCCTGGATTTTTCGCCGCAAACAATTTGCCGATCTCCTTGAACGACTCGGTCAGGCTGGCGGCGGCTGAGACGAGAAGCTCGGTTTCCGCGCGGGCAGGGCTCGACGTCCAAAACATTGAGGGAACCACAACGAACAGACAAATCAAGATTCTCAAAAACATGGCAAGGCTCCTTTTAATAAAGAATGAAAAAACCTGTGGACCGCAGTCACGAGCCAGGGTCACCACTCCCTGCATCAGACAACGCCTCCCCCAGCTTCGCGGTCATTTCCTGCAAAACATCTTGAAACTGCGCGTGATACTGCCGGAAAACAGCGATCGCCCTTTCGCCCGCCGGCGTAAGCCTGGCCCCGCCGCCGCTCTTGCCGCCCCGGGAGGTTTCCACCAGCTTGCACCCTGCCTGGCGGTTCATGGAATCAAGGAGATCCCAGGCATGCTTGTACGACATCTCCATGGAACGGGCCGCCTGGGCGATGGAGCCGGACTCCCTGATCCGCTCAAGCAGCACCACCCGGCCATAGCCGAGAAAGGTGCCCTCCTCGCCTTCGAGCCAGAGCCTCCCCCGCCACTTCAGGCCGGATTTTATCGTGTCTTGCGTTGTGTTGTTTTTCATTTCGTTATATTTATCAGAATATAACGGTTATGCAAGGTCTTTTTCGCACAAAAAAGCCCGTCTGTCTCAACCTGGGAGGGAGCGAGACAGACGGGCCGAACAGGGAAGGGATGGGGAAAGCCCCTGTTAGAACGCCATGCTCACGGAAACCCCGCCATAGACGAAACTGTCGTCATTTCCATCCTTGCTGCTTGCCCTCATGAGATCTTGGGCATCATTGCTCAATGCAAAGGTATAGTTGAGCTTCGGAGTGACGGTGATGTATTTGTTCACCGGCACGGTGAGGCCCACCGACAACACCCCGTCATGGAAATTGCTGTAGTTGCTGCCATCGGCCTCTTTATAGGGTGAGGCATCACTCGCTTTGAGGTAGCTCACCTGGGCTCCCAGATCCAGGGTAATGTCACCCTGCACCGGGAAAGAATGGGAAATCCCCAGAGTTGTATACCAGCCCGGATAGAAATCCGTATCGCGGTACACGGTC
>JAJZSH010000240.1 GCA_021822005.1 Deltaproteobacteria bacterium
GGCGACGAGGAATTCGGCCGGCTGCACGCCGCCATCCGCCTCATCCTGCCGCTCTTGCCGGCACTGGCCGCCAGCACCCCCATTGTCGATGGCCGGGTGCAGTCCTCGCTCGATTTTCGCCTCGAAACCTACAAAACCAACTCGGCGCGGCTGCCACTCATTACCGGCCAGGTGGTGCCGGAGCCGGTGTACAGCGAGGCTGCCTACCGCGAGCGGATCCTGGCGCCCATGTATGATGCCATCGCGCCTTTCGACCCGGAAGGCACCTTGCAGGACGAATGGCTCAACGCCCGCGGCGCCATTGCCCGCTTCGACCGCGATGCCATCGAGATTCGCATTATCGACGTGCAGGAGTGCCCGCTGGCGGACCTGGCCATTGCCAGCCTGATTGTCGAGACCTTGCGGACGCTGGTGGACGAGACGTGGACCGGGGTGAAAGAACAGCAGGGATGGCAGACCGCGCCGCTGGCGGCGATTTTGAACAGCACCATCAAGGAGGCCGAGGCGGCCACCATCACCGATCCGGCCTATCTCCACCTCTTCGGCATGCATGCAGCCCAGGCCACCGCCGGCCAGGTGTGGCAGCATCTCTTTAGCCATCATCAAAAGCAGGGCGCCATCCCGGCCATCTTCCATGACCCGTTGGGCATCATTCTCAAGCAGGGCTGCCTTGCCCGCCGCATGCTGCGCACCCTCGGCAACCCGGTGAATCGTCAGGGGCTCACCACCCTGGCCGAACGGCTCTGCGCCTGCCTGGCGACCAATACCCTTTTGAACACCACGGCATCGTCCCCGGCGGAGAGCGGATGATACCAGCCGCGCTGGTCCCCCAACGAGACCGGCTTTCCTTTTGGCTCAAGCCGCAGCCGGCCGGCGACCGCACCATGTTGCCCGGCTGCATTTTATAATGTTCATTATTATTCCATATGCTATAATAGTGAAAAGTATAAAAGGGAGAAGTGCGCAATGGATCCGTTCCGATATGGCCAGGTGGTAAGCGGGGAATACTTTTGCCCCCGGCCGGAGTTGGCAAAGGCGCTGCAAGGATATATCAAGGCTGGCCAGAACGTCTATGTGCAGGGAGAACGCCGGATCGGCAAGACCTCGCTGATCTCCGAAACGGTGGCGGGTCTTCCGGCGCATCGGCCTGTTTACATTGACCTGCTCGGCATCAAGTCCGTCGATATGCTGGTAAAGGAAATAGCGGCGGCGGTAATCCGCATGGGCGATAAACGGGACAATCTGTTTGAGAGAATGGGCAAATACCTGGCCCGCCTTGGCCTTTCGTTTTCTTTCGATCCGGTGACCGCCTTTCCTTCGGTTGCCATCATTCCGGGCGCGCGTCCCGATGGGCCGGATAGCCTCGATGCGGCGCTCGACCTGATCGGCAGTATCCACACCGCCAAGCGGCCTGTTGTGGTCATCCTGGACGAGTTTCAGGCGATCCTGGGCCTCAAGAACCACGCCGGGATCGTCGCCCGGATGCGAGGGAAAATCCAGTTTCAGCCGAAAATCCCCTATGTGTTTGCAGGCAGCATCCGCCACAAGATGGAGGCGCTGTTCGTTTCCCCGGACAGCCCGTTTTTCAAGTCGGCGGTTCAGCTTTCGGTTGGGCCGCTGGATGAGAAAATATTCAGGAAGCACCTTGCCGGCCGCTTCAAAAAGGGAAAACGCGAAATCTCCGATACGGTTCTGGATGAGGTCTTCCGGGTTTGCGATGGCATTACCGGCGACGTGCAGCAATTTTGCTCGGCCCTGTGGAGTGTAACCGAAGAAAAAACCAGGATCACCGAAAAGGCCCTCCCCGAGGCGCTGGCAGTGATTTTCGGCCGGGAACGCGCCGGGTACGAGGCAACCGTTGAGAACATCTCCGAGCAACAGCTCAAATGCCTTGTCGGGGTGGCCCGGCATGGGGGGCGGGAAACCACCGGCATCGATTTTCTGGGCAAGACAGGGATACCCCTGGCCGCTTCCGCCCAAAAAGCCCTCGAGCGGCTGGTGCAACTGCGAATTTTATTCCGGCAGAGGGCGGAATATCGGTTCACCAACCCGTTTTTCCGCGAATGGCTGCTGAGCCGGGGATTTTAGGCCTTAACGGGCAACCCCGCGCAAGACAAGAGACATCATCGTGGCCGGAATGCCTGCCAGTGCCGGGCCGGCAACCCTCTGTTGCGCAACCCGACCGGGTATTGACGATGGTATAAAAACTGGTTATACTCTTCTGTCAAAAGAGGTATAATTATGCAAAACGTCAAAACCGCCATCTCCATGCAGAAGGCCCTATTCGAGCAGGCCGAGGAACTCGCCCATACCATGAAGGTGTCCCGCAGCAGGCTGTTCGTCCTGGCCTTGCAGGAATATATCGAGCGACGGAAAAATCGGGAACTGCTGACGCGGATCAACGCTGCCTACGAGGAACCCGACGACGCCACGGAAAAAAAGCTGCGCCGCGCCGCTCGGCGCCGCCATCGCCGGCTGGTGGAGGGTGAATGGTAATCACCCAGGGCGACATTTACTGGGTAGAACTTGACGAGCCCAAAGGCTCGGAGCCCGGCTACCGGCACCCTCATGTTGTGGTCCAGAACAATCTTTTCAATCGGAGCAACATCCGCACCGTTCTGGTCTGCCCCCTGACCTCGAACCTCAAGCGCGCGGAAGCGCCGGGCAACGTGCTGCTCAAAAAAGGAGAAGCCCACCTGCCGCGGCAGAGCGTGGTGAACGTCTCCCAGGTGCTTGCCGTGGACAAGAACGAGTTGACCGAATATCTCGGCACGCTCACCCCGCAAAGGCTGCGGGAGATACTGAACGGCATCAAACTGGTGCTTGACCCGCGCGATCCGGATTGACGCCGACACCCGGTGTCTGGCAAGCAACACCCTGCTTGCCGGAGAAGGGATTTTCGCTTTTTTCCGTATTCTGCAATAACATCCCAGAATGGGTTGCTATCTGGAAACGCCAGAGGCTATTAAGCTATCCAGTTGACAGGATTGCCGCACCCCATTCCTTGCAGGAGGAATACTCATGATTCTGGATGTCCTTGAAAACGCCCCCCGCTATGCGGCTCTGCACCCGCAATTCGCCAAGGCCTTTGCCTTTCTTACCCAGACCAGCCTAAAGGACCTGTCCCTTGGCAAACTTGCCATCGATGGCGAGCGGCTCTTTGCCATCGTCGCCAAGGAAGCGGGCCGCAGCACGGACGAGGCGGTGCTGGAGACGCACCAAAAACACATCGACATCCAGCTCATCCTCGATGGCACCGACACCATGGGCTGGAAGGCCAAATCCCGCTGTTGCCAGCCAACCAAAACCTACGACCCAAAGGCCGATGAACAATGTTTTGCCGACACGCCGGATGGCTGGGTTGCGGTGCCTCATGGTCACTTTGTGATCTTTTTTCCCGAGGATGCCCACGCCCCGCTGGTCTCACCAGGGCAGCTTCACAAGGTCGTGGTCAAGGTCGCTATCACGCCGTAAGAAACGCGCATCGGCCTGTCGAGCCCTCGCTCCCTTCTCCCGAATCTCCGCCAACGCTGCACGATGCCGCTGGCAGAACTGGGCTCACGCAAGAAAAAAAGATTTCTTGGCGAGTGACTCCGTGGTGTTGAGCGTCCTGTTCAGTTCCATGTGACCACCCCACCAAATCAGCATTTCTATTGTTGATTATCCGGATAATCAACAATAGAAATGCGTATCATTAAAATAGCAAGCAGACCACCATCAACAACGGCTATACCAAATACGGCAGGCCGGTGGGCGGCATCGTGCTGGTACTGCTCGGGCTCACCATGCTGCTGGCGCCGGATTTACCGCGGTGATTCCCTAAAAGGCGATTGACAAAACCCTGTCCGACGCAGGATAACGTGAGCAAGGGCACACCGGCAACGGCCCTGGCCCGCTCTTCAACCACCAAGCCAAGGGGAGAATCATGGAAACCATCAAACAACTGCTCGCTCCTCTACTCGACGCCCTGGGCCGCTACCTGCCCAGCGTCTTCGGCGCGCTCATCGTCTTCCTCGTCGGCATCGGCGCGGCCACACTGATCCGCAAGGCAGTGGTCGCCTTCTGCGAAAAGCTCAACGTCGATGAACGGCTGGCCGGCAAGGTGGGGGAAGAGGTGCACATCGCCAAATTCCTCGGCAGTCTGGTCTACTACCTGACGGCCCTGTGGGTACTGCTTCTCACCCTCGACGTGCTGGGGGTCAAGGACGTGCTCGACCCGGTAATGATGATGTTCAGCAACTTCCTCGGCATTTTCCCCAATCTGGTCGCCGCCCTGCTCATCGCCTTCACCGGCTATTTCATCGCCAAGATCCTCGGCAGTTCCATGGAAGTGCTGTCCCGCGGGCTGGACGCCTTCTCGGCCCGCATCGGACTCAGTGAACAGTTCCGCGTCTCCCGCCTCATCGGCCAGCTCATCTTCCTGGTGGTCTTCATCCCGGTGCTCATCTCGTCGCTCGACGCCCTGAAAATCGAGGCGATCTCCATCCCCTCCACCCAGATGCTCGCCACCATCCTCTCGGCCATCCCGAAGATGCTGGCGGCAACGCTGATTCTCGGGGTGGCCTTCATCGTCGGGCGCTTCGTGACCGCGGCAGCCACCGAACTCCTGCAGAACCTCGGCACCGACCGCCTGCCGGAAAAACTCGGCTTCAAGGGCGTCATGGGCGAGAAGGCCTCGTTCTCCAAGGTGTGCGGCGGCCTGCTCTTCTTCTTCATTATGCTCGCCGCCATGGTCTCGGCGGTGGAACAGCTTGCCATGCCGCAGCTCGCTTCGATCCTCGGCGAGTTCCTGATCTTTGCCGGCCAGATCGTGCTGGGGCTCATCATCCTCGCCATCGGCAACTTCATCGCCAACCTGGCCTACAACGCCCTTTCCCAGACCGCCGGCAACCGCGGGCTCGCCTCCATCGCCCGGATCGCCATCCTGGCCCTGGTGCTGGCCATGGGCCTCCGGGCCATGGGCATTGCCGACGACATCGTTGATCTCGCCTTTGGCCTCACCCTGGGCGCGGTGGCGGTGGCCTTTGCCCTGGCCTTCGGCCTCGGCGGCCGCGAAGCCGCGGGCAAGCAGATGGAATACTGGCTGAAGGGCCTGCGCAAGGAAGAGTAAATTGCAATCAGACGG
>JAJZSH010000241.1 GCA_021822005.1 Deltaproteobacteria bacterium
TCATTTCCCGGAACAGATCCATCTCCCACTGGGTATTCTGGGCCAGGGAGTTGTCCACGATGAAGAGCCGGTTGTTGTCGATGCCGGCCATCTCGGCCACGGCCTTGTCGATGGGCCGGGGCCGGAAAACGCGGCCGCCCAGGTAGGAGACGGCGCAGGGGTAGCAGTTGAAGCGGCAGCCGCGCGAGGCGTGGACCAGGTCAACCATCTGCACGCCTTTGTAGTTGTACAGCTTGCGATTGAGAATATCCCGTCTCGCCGGACCCACCAAGGCGATATCCGGCCTCTGGTTGATAAAATCGTAGCAGGGCTTCAGCCGGTTGTGCCGGAAATCGGCAAAGACCTCTTCCATCCGCCCCTCGGCTTCGCCCAGGAAAACGGTATCGGCGTGGGCCATGGTCTCCTCGGCATGGAGCATGGTGGCAATGCCGCCGAACATGACCTTGATCCCTTTTTTGCGGTAGATATCGGCAATCTCCCAGCCCCGCTTGACCTGCACCGTCAACATCATGGAGATGCCGACGAAATCCACCTCCTCGTCAAAATCAATGGCTTCCAGATTCTCGTCGATAAAATCAACGTCAACATAGGCGGGCAGCGCGGCGGCAAAGACCACCGGGCCGTGGGGCGGCAGGTGAAACTCTGTCTGCCGGTCCAGCTTGGCCCATTTGGGATAGATCAGTTTGAATCTCATGGCAGTGCTTTCTCGTTCAAGTTTTCAGCATGGATCAGGGTCATTTTCAGGGTGTAGTTCGTGGGGCCGAAACCCTTGAGTTCAAGATATTCGGGGATCAGGCTCTCCCCTTCTTTGCGGCAGGAATGCCCCACCACGGAGCGGCTCAGGGCCAGGTCGGCGCCATAGGTTCGTATCTGCCAGCAGCCATCCATAGCCGGGAGGATATCGGTAATCCGGCCCTCGACGCCGGGGTATCGGCAGATCGGGATCGTGCCTCCGGCGCGCCCGTATTGCACCTTTGCGGGAGAAGGGGCGCGAAAAAGCGTCCGCACATCTTCCATCAACCCTGCCGCAAAGGCAGGCTTGTCAAAGGGGGGAACCGCCCGCCGGACTTCAAGGCCTTCTTTCCCCCGATACACCGCCTCAAAGAGGGTGAACCCTTCGACGGTCATCAGGGCACAGGTAATTTCGTCTCCGGCAAGGCTGGTAACTCCGATAACCGTGGAGCCGGAGCCATCCGCCATGGAGAAATCGATGGTATGGACAAACTGCCAGCGGCCCTGGGGGAAAACCGATTCACACCCCCGGTCCTCTCTCGCATCAGCGGCCAGCTGCGGCAGGGAGAGCTGTTGTTCCGCGACGCAGGCGGTAAGACCAAGCAGCAGGATGAACGGAAGAAAGGCTGAAAGCTTCATTTCTTGGTGAACAAGGTAACAGGAATCGCCTGATTGATAATCCTCTTGCTGAAGGTGAGGCTGGTGGAAGCACCCGGCCCCTCGAAGATAATCACCTTGTCGAGGAGCCCTGCCTGATCGCCGAGTTTGAGCTCAATGCTGCTGATCAGGGCGGCAAGCCCCGGTTCCTTGGGGGTGAGCAGGATGGTCTGTTTTTTGGGAAATGAGACCGTGAACATGGCATTGTCGGTAAAACGGCCATCGAGCCAGTTGGATATCTCGGCCAGCACGACCTGCATGGCGTCGAGCCGCATGCTCTTGTCTTCCGCGAGCACGCCGTCCCGTTCCACGAATTTCCGCACCTTGCCGCCATGCATGAGCAGGATGGAGCGGATGGGCGTCCGGTATTCCCAGCGCAGGGACTGGGGAGCCTGAAAGGTAAAGGAGCCGGTGGAGATGATGGGGCGGGCCAGGATCTTCAGGTGTTTTTCCTGGAGGAAATCGGCCTGGACCGAGCGCAATTGCACTGGCTGGGCCTGCGTTACCGGCGCTCCCTGATTTTGCGCTCCGGCCTGGGCAGCCGGGATGGCGACGAAAAGAGAGAGGGCGACAAGGAGCAGAAATCGTTTCATCAGAACATCCCGCCGTTGACCGAGATGACCTGGCCGGTGACATAGGAGGCCGCATCGGAACAAAGAAAACTCACCACCTTGGCCACCTCGTCCGGCCTGCCGATACGGTTCATGGGAATCATGGACTTGATCTGCTCCTTGGGGGCGTCCCGGATCATGCCCGTCTCGATCAGGCCGGGAGCCACGACATTGACCCGAATCCCCATGCGGGCGACCTCGGCGGCGATGACCCGGCTGGCCGCGTTCAAGCCGGCCTTGGCCGCGGAATAGTTGGCCTGGCCCCGGCTGATCATCAGGGAACTGACCGAAGAAACGGAGACAATGGACCCCTTGCGGTGGCGCACCATCAACTCCAGCACCGGCCGGGTCATATTGTAAAAGCCGTGCAGACTGGTATCGATGACCGATTGCCACTTCTCAGGGGGCATCATCATGAACAGCCCATCGGCAACGATCCCGGCGTTATTGACCAGGATGTCGATGGATCCCAGCCTGGCGCCAAGCTCCGCCACAATCTTTTCCGTTGCCTGTCCGTCCCGGACATCAAACCGGCAAATCTCGCCTTGGCCGCCCTCCCCTTCCACCATGGCCAGGGTCTGCTCTGCGCCCTGTTGGTCACTGTGGTAGTTGATGACCAGATAATACCCATTCCTGGCCAGCTCCACGCAGATTGCCCGGCCGATCCCTTTGCTGCCGCCGGTAACCAGGGCTATGCTTTTTTCATTTTCTGTGGTCATTGCTGATTTGCCTGAAAAAGTTGCAGGGTGGCCCGGCCGATGAGCTGCGTGTCCATGTGCAGTTCGCAGGCGACCTCCCGGAGATTTTCAAAACTATAGGTGTTTTCCGCCCTGGCCGTGATGCTGGTGCCAAAGGGCAGGGAGTCGATAAAAAAATCCGCCTTTTTTATGCCCACCAGCCAGCCCATCTGATTGGAGCCCCGTCCTTGGGTCTGGATCCTGTCCCAGCCGTTGCACACCCCGGCGGTCTGCGCGGCGAGTTCCACCAGAATCAGGGGATCCACCCCTTGCGCATCGGCCATGGGCCACGTTTTTTCGACCAGAAAAAGGGCGCGGGCCCTCTTGCTGTCCACCTCAATAATCTCCTTGACCAACAGCATGTTGCCGCGATGGGGAAGAAGATCCTCCAGGGTGAGACCGGAGAGTGTTGTCGTGCTCATGCAAATATACCTTTTGGAACCTGATAATCAGAGCCGAAACGATACTCTTTTTTCCAGTGAACAGCCACTATTCATGTGGAATTTTTCTTAGCATTATCTTTTTTTAGGCAGTATATAAATACACGGGAATGATACCCAGCACAAGTTTCCGGAAACCCGACCGGCTTCATTGCAACCTTGCAACCAATATTTTCTCATAACTCAACGACAATCAAACAGTGACCGCATCTTATGAATAAATTGACAGCGGAACTTAAGGTCAAGATCATTGACATTCTGAATCTTCAAGACCTGAGTCCGGAAAATTTCGATGAAAACGACCGGCTGGTCGGCGGCCCCCTTGGCATTGACTCCATAGATGTCCTGGAAATGGTGGTCATGGTTGAAAAAGACTATGGCGTCGTGATCAACAGCCAGGAAGTCGGCGAAAAAATCTTTTCCTCCCTTGCCTCCCTGGCCGAATACATCAAGGAAAACACCCCGGTTTCATCATCCTGATGGGAAAACGGGTTTACATCGCCGGCCTGGGTATCATCAGCCCGCTTGGCGAGGGACTCACCGCCACGGAAGAGGCGCTGCGCGACAACCGTTCGGCAATCAGGCCGCTGAATCTCTTTTCCCTGTTGCATGGAGAGCCTTTGCCGACGGGGCAGGTCTGTGGGCTTGCAGAGCAGCCAGACCCTCCCAGAACGCACCGCCTGGCCCATAACGCCGCCATGCAGGCCATGGCCTCCGGTAACTCCCCGCCCGATGCGGTCATTCTCGGCAACACCACCGGCGGCATCCTGACCACCGAAGAGTTGCTCCGGAACAGTGCGAGCAACAAGGAGTTGTACCAGTATCACGGGTTAAACAGTGTCGCCGAGTATATTGCCCGGGAGATCGGTTGCAGCGGCATGGCCCTTGCTATCTCCACCGCCTGTTCCTCCGGTGCCGTAGCCATTGCCATGGCCCTCGAGATGCTGCGCAGCGGGAAAGCGAAAACAGTCCTCGCCGGGGGGGTGGATTCGCTCTGTCGCCTGACCTATTTCGGTTTTCATTCCCTGCAGCTGGTGGATAAACAGGGTTGCAAACCTCTTGCTGCGGATCGGCATGGTATGGCGGTGGCCGAAGGCGCGGCCATGCTGCTGCTTACCACGGAAAAACCGGACAACCCTCTGGCCGAACTCCTCGGCGCCGGGCTTTCCTCCGATGCGTATCACCCGGCCGCGCCCCACCCGGAGGGCCGAGGCGCGCTCAAGGCAATGCAGGCGGCGCTTGCTGATGCTGGCCTTGCTCCCACCGACATCGACTACATCAATCTCCATGGCACCGGCACCCCGGAAAACGATCTGGCCGAGGCCAAAGCCGTCAGGGCTCTATTTGCCGCACCGCCTTCGCTCTCCTCCATCAAAGGGGCAACGGGCCACAGCCTGGCCGCCTCAGGGGCCATCGAGGCGGTGGTTTCCGCAATCGCCGTGGCCAAGGGCTTCCTGCCCGCCAATACCGGTTGTCAGAATCCGGATCCCGCCATTGGCCTGACCCCGTTGAGCCGACCGACCAGCCAGCCCACCACTGCCGTGCTCAGCAATTCCTTTGGCTTTGGCGGCAACAACGGCTGCCTGGTGATTACCAAACCGGACCGTTTTCCCCCGCCCGCTCCCGGGCAAGGCAAGACCGGGCTGGCAATTCACGGCTATTCCTGCCTCACCGGCGCGGGGAACACCGCCGCCACCATGGCTCTGCTTGCCCAGGGTTTCCCGGTTGCCGGCACAGCGGAACTGGGCAGCATCTCGGCAAACCTGCCGCCCAACCTGGTGCGCCGCCTGAAACGGCTGCCGCGCATGACGCTGTCATTGGCGCTTAGCGCCCACAAGGATGCCGCCTGCGAGGCAAAACCAGCCGCCGTGTTTATGGGAACCGGCTGGGGCGCACTCTCGGAAACCTATGATTTCCTGACCCGCCTCA
>JAJZSH010000242.1 GCA_021822005.1 Deltaproteobacteria bacterium
GAAGTGGTTGGTGCGGCGGTCGCCCATCTTGACCGGCTGGCCGGTCTTGGTGTCGGTGCCGGGGTTGCAGTTGTACTCCACATGGCACTGGCCGCACTGGAGGCGGGAGTCGTACTTGTCCAACAGGGCGATCTTGCGGGTGAAGCCGCGCACACCCATGTCGATGACCTTGATGTTGGTGCGTTTCGGGTCCTTGTGCCAGAGGGTGTCGCCTTCCGGCCGGGTGAGGGCGTCGATGAGGCCGTCGCGCACGATGCGCGGCTTGGCGGCATGCGGGTCATGGCAGGTGAAGCAGTTGAGCCCGTGTTCGAGATCCTTGACGAACTCCACCACGTTGGACTCGCGGGACCACTGGGCTCCCGCCACCTTGTCACCCATGTAGGACCACTTGAGGATCTGGTCCTGGGTCTTGCACTGGAGGCAGACCGGGTTGGCCGCCGGGGCGCTCTGGGGGATGAAGGCCTTGTGTTCCTTGGTCTCCGGATGGGTGTCCACCAGGATATCCCAGGCCTTGCCCTTTTCCAGCACATAGTGCCAGCCGTCCTTGGGCTGGAAGCGGCCGCCGTAGGCGCGGTCCACCACCAGATGGTCGGGCAGCATATTGACGTGGCTGCGGGTCAGGGCGTGTTCCTTGGTGAAGCCGTGGCCGGCCATCAGCTTGTCCCAGTACGGATTGGGCGAACGATTGGTGAGCTGGGATTTTTCGTCGCGGGCCGGGCGATGGAAGGAGACCTTCATGAAGCTCTCGTACTGGTCCTGGTGGCAGCTGCCGCAGGTCTCCCACGACATCCGGGTCTCCGGCCGGGTCTCCGGGCCGGGATCGGCCAGGTGTTTGGCCAGGCCGCCATGGCAGCTCACACAGTTCACCTTGCTGTGTTTGCCCATGGTATGGAGCTGTTTGACCGGGCCGTGGCACTCGTAGCAGGTCTCGACCTTGACGGGTTTTTCCGCCGGCCCCTTGGCCGCCTTGGTGGTCCGGTACTCCGCCGCCATCACGGCCAGCGGCGCCATGGCAACCAGGGCCACGGCCGTTACAACGGTTTTTTTGGACATTTTCTTCCCTCCGCTCTGATGAACAGGCGACGCCCGGGCAACAGGCCCGGGCGCTCCTCTTTTTGCGATTCCGTTTTTTTGAAAACCGGAACCTCCCCATGGAGCCATCCTACCGGAAAAACGCGTAAAGGTGGTGTTAATGGTGGTAAAGATTTTGTAAATCTGAGGGGAAAGGCGGTGGGACGGAAAAAGGAACGACAGGAGGTGGTCAGTTAAGCGACCAATCGACCACGCCGAAATAGGCGGTGGCGAGCACCACCAGGCCGAAGGCGATGCGGTACCAGGCAAAGGCGGAGAAATCGTGGCGGGCGATGTAGCGCAGCAGGCCGCGCACCGCGAAAAAGGCGCTGACAAAGGCAGCGACAAACCCGGTGGCAAAGACCGCCAGATCATCGGCATGCAGCATCTGCCGGTGTTTGTAGACATCGTAGAAAGTGGCCGCGAACATGGTCGGGATGGCGAGGAAGAAGGAGAACTCCGTGGCCGCGGCCCGCGACAGCCCGGAGAAGAGGCCGCCGATGATGGTGGCCCCGGCGCGGGAGGTGCCGGGAATCAGGGCCAGGCACTGGGCCAGGCCGATCTTGAGCGCATCGCGCCACGTCATCGCGTCCACTTGCGGCACGGTGATGCGATGCTGGCGCCGCTCCGCCCAGAGGATCAGCAGGCCGCCGATGATAAAGGCCAGCGCCACCGGCACCGGCTTGAAGAGCTGGGTCTTGATGACCTTGATAAAGAGCACGCCGAGCACCGCGGCCGGCAGGAAGGCGATGGCTAAATTGGCGACGAAGCGCCGGGCGTCAGGGCGGTGCGGCAGGTGGCGCAGCACGGCCAGCAGCCGCTCGCGGTACTCCCAGCAGACCGCCAGGATGGCGCCGAGCTGGATCACGATCTCGAAGACCTTGCCCCGTTCGTCGTTGAAGTGGAGCAGGTCGCCGGCCAGGATCAGGTGGCCGGTGCTGGAGATGGGCAGAAATTCGGTCACCCCCTCGACAATGCCGAGGAGCAGGGCCTTCAGAAAGAGGATGGTGTCCATGGGTCGTCCCGGAACAAGGTCTGCCGGGCTGGGTGATACGGCACCGCCGCCCGGCGGCCGATTTTCCCCACCTTAGCGGAAAACGGGGCCGGCTGCCAGGGATTTTCCTGCGCCACCCGATACAACAGGGGCCGGATCGTGTTCCCACGCTCCGGCCCCCTTGCGCTCTGCCACTTCCCTGTGCCTCTGGTTTTTCCCCTGGTCAACAACAACATTCAACCAACCGCATCTCCCGTTTTTCCGTGGTCGGCTTGCAGCAATCCGAGCTTTCGTCGCACATCTTGACGAAAATCTCACGGCCGCACCGACAACAGGTGATATGCTCACTTTCCATGCTGTAGTCACCCGGCAGGAGTTCCATCCGGCACTCAGGGCATTGCAGCCTCGTGGTTTTTGAGAGTTTGGTCTTCATACACATTCCTCCCTTGCCAGGGTTGCTCTCCTTCTCTTCCATAATAAGAATAAGCATTATCAGCGGAAAAAGGAGGAGATAGGGCAAGGGGCTGCGGACCAGGATGTTGCCCCCTTTTTTTGCGTTGACAAGGAATACCGGCCAGGCCTAGTTTTTTGATATGAGGCCCATCCCACCCCGCGAGTGCCAGACGATAGCGACCACCGACCGCAGCCGACGGCCAACGATTGCCGTCAGGAGGACGATTGAGCCATGAGGCGGATCCTGGTCACCGGCGCCACCGGCCAGGTCGGTTCGGAGCTGACCCCGGCCCTGCGCCGGCGCTATGGCGCCGACCACGTGGTGGCTGCCGGCCACCGCACCGCGCCTACTTCGGCGCTGCGCGAGGCCGGCCCCTTTGTTGTCCTCGACGTGCGCGATGCGGCAGCCCTGGCCGAGGTGGTGCGCCGCCATGAGATCGACACCATCTTCCATCTTGCGGCCCTGCTCTCGGCGGTGGCCGAGGCCGACCCGCCGCGCGCCTGGGAGATCAACATGCAGGGGCTGGTCAATGTGCTGGAGGTGGCCAGGGCGCACCGCTGCGCGGTCTTCTTTCCCAGCTCCATCGCGGCCTTTGGCCCGGAGACCCCGCTGGCCCGCACCCCCCAGGTCACCATCCAGCGGCCGCACACCATCTACGGGGTGACCAAGGTGGCTGGCGAGCTGCTCTGCAACTACTACCACCGGCATTTCGGGGTGGACACCCGCGGGGTCCGCTATCCAGGGCTGATCTCTGCGGTGGCCAAGCCGGGCGGCGGCACCACCGACTACGCGGTGGAGATCTTCTACGCCGCCAACGAGGGCCGTGTCTTCACCTGCCCGCTCAAGCCCGACACCGCCCTGGCCATGATGTACATGGACGACGCCCTGCGGGCGGCCATCGAACTCATGGAGGCGGACCCGGCCAGGCTCACGGACCGCAATGCCTTCAACCTGGCGGCCATGAGCTTTACCCCGGCCGAGATCGCGGCAGCGATCAAAGAACAGGTGCCGGGCTTCGCCATGGTCTACGAGATAGACCCGCTACGCCAGGGGATTGCCGAGGGGTGGCCGGCCAGCCTGGACGACAGCGCGGCCCGGCAGCAGTGGGGCTGGCAGCCGGCCTACGATCTGGCTGCCACGGTGCGGGAGATGCTGACCCGCTTGGCCGCCACGTCAGCCAGCAGAGGGGAACGATGACGAACCGCGAGAAACTGGCGGCCAGTTGCCAGGCGCACCTGGCCGCCCTGGCTGCCGCGGGCCGGCGCAAGGGGAAGGAACAGGTGGTCACTGCCATCCGGCCGCCGCGCGATGGCTATGGCCACCGGGTGCTCCTTGCCGGTCAGGGCGACACGGAGTTTCTGCGCATGAACTCCAACTCCTACCTGGGCCTCTCCCTCCACCCGCAGGTGATCGCGGCAGCAGCCCAGGCTGCGGAACGCTTCGGCGCCGGCCCCGGCGCAGTGCGCTTCATCAGCGGCACCTATGCCCCGCATGTGGCGCTGGAAGAGCGGCTGGCCCGCTTCCACGGCCGTGAGGCCGCCATGCTCTTCAGCGCCGCCTATGCCGCCATGGTGGGCATCCTGCCCCAGCTCATCGGCCCCGAGACCGTGGTGATCAGCGACAGCTTGAACCACAACTGCATCATCAACGCCATCCGCCTGGCCAAACCAACGGCCAAGGCGATCTACTCCCACCTCGATCTCGCCGAGCTGGCAACGCAGTTGCAGGCCCATTGCACCCAGGCCAAACGCGCCCTGGTGGTGACCGACGGCATCTTCAGCATGCGGGGCGACCACGCGCCCCTTGGCGCCATTGCCGCGCTCTGCGAGCAGTATCGGGACGACTATGCCGAGGGCGTCATCCTGGTGGTGGACGATTCCCACGGCGTGGGCGCCTTCGGGCCGACTGGCCGCGGCACCGAGGAGTATGCCAAGGGACGGGCAGAAGTGTTGGTCGCCACCCTGGGCAAGGCCCTGGGTGTGAACGGCGGCTACGTGGCGGCCGATGGGGCGGTGATCGACCTCCTGCGCGAGACCGCGCCGCTCTACGTCTATTCCAACCCGCTCACCCCGGCCGAGACCGCGGCTGCCCACGCCGCCCTCGACATATTGGACAGCGCCGAGGGGCTGGAATTGCTCGCCACCCTGCACAGCCGCACCGCCCATTTCCGCAGCGGGTTGCGGTCCTTGGGCTACGAGACCATCGACGGCGACCACCCCATCGTGCCGCTGTTGGTGCGCGACACGCACAAGACTGCCGAGCTGGTTAGCCGCCTCTTTGCCAAAGGCATCCTGGCCACTGGCCTCAACTACCCGATTGTGCCCAAGGGGGACGAGGAGATCAGGTTCCAGATTTCCGCCAGCCACACGGAAAAGGATATTGAGTATGTGCTGGAGGTGTTGGGGGTGGTTGGGAAAACAGGGGCATAACGTCCGCATGGATTGTCAATTCAATTTACAATCCATGCGCCATCGCGCACTGTATCCGTTTGCTGGGTGTCGCTGAGGGACTATCTCCACCCACCAGATTTCCCGTTATTGTCACGTGACTGGAAAGAACCCGAAACGGCCTTGATGGGGGTTCT
>JAJZSH010000243.1 GCA_021822005.1 Deltaproteobacteria bacterium
GGAAACGGCCCTTTCGCCCGATTGCTGCGTTGCTCAGTCGCCGAAAAATGCTCACGTACCATATGTACGCTCCGCTTTTTCGTCTTCCTCGCGCCTTGCTCTCGAACGAAATTGCTCGTTTCCGGATAGACACTATTTATCTCCTGCCAAGCAGGCGCAACAGACCATCCAGGATGGTATAGGGATGCGGCGGACAGCCCGGAATATAGAGATCCACCGGCAACAGGGGATCAACCCCCTGGCTCACTTCGCTGCTGTGCAGAAACGGCCCGCCGTTAATGCCGCAGGCCCCGGTCGCGATGACGATTTTCGGCGCCGGCGTCGCTTCATAGGTGTCCAGCACCGCGCTGCGCATGTTTTCCGTGACCGGCCCGGTCAGCAGGAGGCCATCCGCGTGGCGGGGGGAGGCGACAAACTGGATGCCAAAACGGCCCAGGTCAAAAACCAGGGTGCCGAGCACGTTGCAATCCGCCTCGCAGCCGTTGCAGCCTCCGGCGGAAACCTGGCGCAGCTTGAGGGACCGGCCGAACAGTTTCAGCCGCGCAGGCTCAAGCGGTTGCGCCAGGGGATATTCCCCGCCGCTGTACAGCAGATCCTGCCGCTGCCGGACGGCAAGGCGGTAGTCGTTGCCAAAGGTGATCCGGCCGTGGGGACAGGCCGGACAATCGGCGCAGAACAGGCAGCGGCCCAGATCAAGAACCAACCGGCCGTCCACCGGCTTGCAGGCTCCGTAGGGGCACAACGTCTCACAGGCCCGGCCGCAGTCGGCCGGACAATCCCCGCTGAACTTGGGCAGGCCCCGAAAGCGCGGCGGCAGAATCGGCTCCTCCTTGGGGAATTTTCCCGTTCTGAATCCCTGACGCCACCGTTCCCGTATTATCTGCAGCATATTCTTTTGTCCTCAAAATCTCTCACAAGCATGATCCACTCGCGCCCGGAAAAAAGGGCTGAAGGCACGATGGCAAACATTTTTCTGCTTACTAGCAATCTCAATCAATTCTTTTGTTTTCATATGCAGTTAAAATCCCATTGGCCCGCAGCCGAGCACCGGAGAGGCTGCCGAAAAAGGGCTTTGCACTGTTTGAGGCGAAGCCGAGTTTGCAAAGCCCCGGCAGCATCGAGAAGCGCAGGGCATCCCGCCTGCGGCGGGACAAGAGACACAGGGGGCCCTTTCTTTGGTTCGTTTCTTTGGGCAAGCAAAGAAATGAACAGACGAATAAAGCGTATTCCTAGGCGTCCAGTCCAAATTTCCAAATCGTTACAAATCAAACCCGCAGTACGACAAATTAAAACTCTTGTTGCACAGGGGAAAATCCGAAATCTGCTCATCGCGCATCGCCATGGCCAAGCCGCTCCAATTATGGAAGGAGGGGTCAACAATCTTGTAACGCCGCAGGCGGCCATCCCTGTCGGTGAGAGCGACGTGGACCACCTCGCCCCGCCAGCCTTCCACCAGGGCGATGGCCAGGGCATCGCCCCTGAGCGGTCCGACCGGCGCCCGAATCGGACCTTCCGGCAGGCTGTTCCCGATCCGCCGGAGCAACTCGATGGACACGCTGATCTCCCGGCTGCGCACCCTGGCCCTGGCCATGGCATCGCCGGTTTCCTCGGTGATCAGGTCATCAAACAGATGGCGGTAGACCCCGGTTGGATGGAAAAAGCGGCTGTCGCGGGGCACTGCGCAGGCCTTGGCCGCGACCCCGACCAGCCCGAGATCCTCGGCCACCGAGCGGGACAGGCGGCCTCTCCCTTCAAACCGGCTCAAAACCGAGGGCGCGTCAAAAAAGAGCTCCAGGGCGCCCATGGTGTTGCCCTCGACACCCTTGAGCCGGGCAAGCATTTCTCCGGCCAGGGCCGAGTCAAGATCAAAGAAAACCCCGCCCGGTCGCACCAGCCCTCGACCGAAACGGCTGCCGCACAGGGCCGCGGTCAGGTTGAGGTAGTCGCCGCGTAACCGGCCGCAATAGGAGAAGGTGGGTAAAAAGCCGACATCGCCGGCCAGGGCGCCGATGTCCCCCACATGGTTGGCCAGCCGTTCCAGCTCGAGGGCCAGGGCGCGGATGGCCTGGGCCTGGGCCGGAACCTCGCAGCCGCTTAAGGCCTCGAGCACCTGACAGTGGGCCAGGCCATGGCCGATGGAGGTGTCGCCGGCAATGGTTTCCATCTGGGCCATGGTGGCGGGATGGGGGCCGTTCAGCAGCATCCGCTCAATCCCCCGGTGCTGGTAGCCCAGCGAGATTTCAAGATGCATCACCTTCTCGCCGTAACACTGGAAACGGAAATGGCCCGGCTCGATGACCCCGGCATGGACCGGACCAACCGCCACCTCGTGAACCCCCTCCCCGTCCACCCGGTAAAACTCCATCTCACCGCTGCGGGGGTGTTGATCTGCCGGACGCCCCCAGGCATCGGCTCCGGGCCGCCAGGCGCCGTGAAAGCGGAGCGGCTTGAACCAGGGGTGCCCTTCGGGCACAACGCCGTACTGCTCGGCAATCTCCCTTTCAAAGAGATGCATCTGCGGACAGATTGGGGTCAGGGAGCAAAACCGCTCTCCGATGCGGGTCCGGTACACGGCGACACAGGCGTTGCGATCCCGGGCGACAAGGGCGAAAAGCTCCAACTCCCCTCCCCCTTCCGCCACTGGCACGGCAAAACAGGCCGCCACCCTGCCCTGTTTCCGGACCTCCGCCAGCAGGCAATCGCTGAAATCGTCAAAATCGAGAGTCGGCACCAACTCCAGGCCGATGGCCTCGCCGTTTTTCAAAAGTTGCGGGTTCAGATCCTTCATGGCTTTACCTCCAGCAGTGCGGCCGCTTCGGCAAAGAGCTTCCTGGCCGGCTCGGGCAGGTAGAGCCCCAGGAGAAGGATGATGAGAAGCAGGACCAGCGGGGTCCCTGTGGTCATGATGGTCTCCCGGTAATTGGTATCTCCTTTCCGTTCCAAAGGCGTGCCGAAAACGATCGAAAGCACCGTGCTGCCCATGCCGATGAAAATGACGGCCAGAAAGAAGAGGAACAGGGTGCCGGTCAGATAATGGCCGCCCGTGAAGATGCCCCGGAGGATGGTAAACTCGCTGATAAACGGGGCAAAGGGCGGCGAGCCGGTAATGGCCAGAAAGCCGAGGAGAAAAAGAGTGGCGGAAACCGGCACCAGGGTGATGGCGCCCTGAACCTCGCCGACCCGCTTGCTGGCGAAACGGCGATGGATGTTGCCTGCGGACAAAAAGAGCACCCCTTTGGTCAGGGCATTGTTCATCAGATGCAGCATGGCCCCGAAGGTGGCCACCCCGCCGATGGCAACGCCGATGGCGAGAATCCCCATGTGCTCAACACTGGAATAGGCGAGAAGCCGCTTGAAATCGGGCTGCCTGATGACAAAAACCGCGGCAAAACCAAGGGAGATAAGGCCCATGGCCAGGAAGGCCTCGCGCGCCATGGCCCCATCGCCGGCGGCATCCATGATCTGCAGGGTGCGCAGCAAGGCAAGAAAGGCCACACTGGTGAGGCCGCCGGCCAGGAGCGCGCCGACCAGGCCGGGCGCTTCGCCGTAGGCGTCGGGTTTCCAGGTGTGCAGGGGAGCAAAGCCGGCCTTGGTCCCGAAGCCGACGAGCAGAAAGACAAAACCGGCCCGGAGCCAGGGCGTGGAATAGTTTGCGGCGCCCTGCAGGATGTCGTCAAACTGCAGGCTGACCTGCGCGCCTCCGGCCAGAGCGGCGTAAGCGACAAAAAGGATGCCGAGCATGGCCAGGGCAATGCCGACGGAACAGAGGATCAGGTATTTCCAGGTCGCCTCGATGGAGAGGCGGTTGCGGTTGTAATAGATGAGCGGGGCGCTGGCCACGGTGGTCGCCTCCACCGCCACCCAGAGGAGGCCGAGATGCCGGGCCACGGCCGCCAGGCTCATGGCGGAAAGAAAAAGGAGCAGACAGCTGACAAAGATCCTGTTGCCCCAGGCGATGCGGTAACGCAGGTAGCCCAAGGCATAAACCGAACAACCGCAGAAAAGCAGGCTGACGATGAGCAGAATGAGACGGCTGAACGGATCAACACCGATCCAGTTCCCGGCCAGGGGCAACGGTGCGGCCTGCCCGCCCTGAATGACAAAGAAAGTCAGCGCCAGATGGGCCAGGCCGCAGACCGGCAGCAACAGGGGCCGGAAGCGGTCCGAAGGGAGACAGAAGGCGGCAAGGCCGCCGCAGAGGGGCAGGAGCAGAAGTGCGGCGATCATGTTATTCCCTCAAGGAAGAAAGCTGGCCGGTGTTCATGGTGGAAAATTCCCGGTTGATCTGGTGCATGACAATCCCCATGACAAAAACCGCGACCAGCAGATCGAGGAGCACCCCGGCCTCCACCATGAGGGGCATGGCCTCGGCCAGGAGCATGCCGAAGATGAAAACCCCGTTTTCAAAAATCAGGTACCCGAGGGCCTGGGTGATGGCCTTGCGCCGGGTGATGAGCATGAGAAACCCGGTGGCCAGGGTGGCCAGGCCGACAGGGATGAAGAGCGAGCCGCGATGCGCCTCGATGAGCGGCAGCCGGTCGCTGAAGATAAAAGCGCCGGCCGTGGCAAGGGTGCCGAGCAGCAGGGTTGGAACATAGCCGAGCAACGGCTCCATTTCCCTCCGGATATGCACCTGGCGGATGGCCCTGAGCAGCAGAAAGGGAATGGCAAGCCCCTTGAGCAAAAAAGCCCCGCCGGCCAGGAACAGGAAATGGCCGGAAAATCCGTGGAGAAAAAGGGGCAGCAGCGAGAGGATGCCGCCTTGGATGGCCACGGTCCGGATGCAAGCATTCAGGCGGCTGCTCCCCAGGAGAAAGAAGTTGAACAGGATGACCAGCAACAACAGAAGATTGGCCGGATTATAATTGTCCATTCCCTTACCTCAAAAGCAGGATCAGCGAGAAAAAAGAAAGCAGCAGGGTGCCGACCAGCAGTTGGGGCACCCGCGGCAGCCGCAACCGCGCCATGGTGGATTCAACCACCCCGATGACCACGGCCAGAAGCAGCATCCCGCCGCTAAACAGCAGGGTGTCGAACAGCACATTCGCGGTTGAGTCTGGAAACACGAGGCGGACGACCAGCGCGC
>JAJZSH010000244.1 GCA_021822005.1 Deltaproteobacteria bacterium
TTCGAGAGCCTGCTGGGTTCCGCCTTGCACGGTCCAGGAGTCAACGGTGCTCTGGGGATTTCCGGCGACGAGATAGGAGGCGCCGGTGGCGTTGAAGCTGAAGAAATCATAGGTGCTGCCGGAGAAGAGGCCGGAGCCGCTGCCCTCGATGGCGGTAATGTCGTTATTGTAGCCGTCCCCGAAGCCGAAGATCTGGATGTTGTTCACGCTGCTGCCGCTGGTGTGGCCAAAGAAGAAGACCGGGCTGTCCTTGTCCGTGGAGGAGGTGGAGCTGACCGGATCGAAGACCGCGCCGAAGATCGTGTTGTTGTGCCAGTTGACAGCCATGAAGACATCGCCGGTGATGGTCTCGGTGGTGCCGCTGTGCACGGAACTCCCGCCCAGGCCTCCAAGGAAATAATAGATGCCGTTGCTCGGCGGACCGGCCGGGGTGGTGAAAGTTGGCGCGCTGGCTAGTTCGTTGGTCGGCGGCAGGTCAATGGCGATCGGTTTAATGGCAGTGGTTGTCGTCAGGGACGTCGGCACAGGCAGGGGCTCTGGTGCAGGGAGCGGTTCGGTTGCCGCGGTTGTGCCATTTTCGTTGGTAGGGGCCGGCGCTGTTTGCGTGGTGGTTTGAGATCCCTCGGTAGATGATGAGGTGCCCGAAGCCTGATCCCCGTTTGAGGTCGTCCCTTCCTGTGTCCCCTCGCCGGAGGTGGTCTCGCTCTTACCCTTGTCCTGGCTGCCGCCCTTTTCTTCTGCCGGACCCACCCCCTTCTCGCCGCCGTTGCCATTGAGCTGCTTGTTCAGGTCGCCCAATTCCTTTTCAGTGAATTTAACCGGCGGTAACGGGGCGGCATTGAGGGTCACATGGGTGCCGAAACCCGGCTTGGTGATGGCGACCGTGCCGAAGGGGTTGGTGATCTCGATGCCCTTGCCGCCCTGGAAGACCACGGAAAGGGTGGTCGGGGTGACGGTGCCGGCATACATGGAGCCGCGGATGCCGATGGTGGCGGTGGGGGTCTCGGTTTTGAAGTTCTGCGGGGCACTCTTGGTGATGGTCCCGCCCATCACCCGGAAGGTACCCTCCTTGATACGGGTCTTGAGGGCGCCGTCGTTCTGTTCCGGCTGCCAGCGATATTCCGCGACCTTCATTTCGCTGGCACCGCCAAGGCTGATAATGCTGTTGTCGGTGAAGAGGAGTTGCAGGCGGCCGTTGGTGCCGGTTTTCAGGGTATCCTTTTCAAGGATCGGGCTTTTCAGGGCGAGGGGACGTTCAATACCTTTGGCGTTTTTGGCTACCACGGTGCCGCGAATAGCCACCACGGTGGCCACTGTTTCCGGTGATGCGGCGTTGGCGACGTGCGGTGCAACAGATGCCAGCGTAACGGAAAGGACGACGATCAGGGAAAGGAAAGCACTCTTCATGTCACACGGTCCTCGCTGCCTAAAAGCTCACGGTGAGGCTGAGTTCGGTCACGTTTTTCCGGTAGGTATAGAGGTCGATATTGGAGGTGGAATTGGTGTAGGTGTGGCCAAGCTGCGCGATCAAGGCTTGGCGTTTGGCCTGATCCTGCCACAGGGTGCGGGAGAGGCCGGCGGTCAGTTCCTGCACGTCGTCGGCGCGGAAGACCCCGAAGAAGGGGTGCTCTTCATCGTAATCGGTCGTGGTGTAGCCGAGCCCGGCGAACAGGGCAAAGTCGAGCGGCAGGTCGCGGTCATAGCGGAGTTTCCAGCCGAAGCGGTCGTAGCTGTTGACTTCATTGTAGGCGATTTCCACTTCCTTGGTAAAGGTGAGGCTGAGGCGATTGGGGCCATCCAGCAGCACCGGCCCGGCCGAATACATGAGATTGGTGGCGTCGCGTTCCGGATCGATATAATTGTTCTTCTCCTCCACTTTGATTCCGAAGGTCGCCAGGAGATTTTCCATGAAGATGGCGGTAAAGGAGGAGGCTGCGCCAAACGAGCTTTGGTAACGCTCATGTTCGACATCGATATTGGTGGCCATGGCCTGGATGTCCCAGATCGTTTTCTCCCCCTGGAAAACCGGGCCGGAGGTGAGGCCGAGGTAGTTGGTGTCGAGGTCGTAAAGGCTCCCATAGAGCGCGTTGTAGGAGGTGGCCGAGGTTTTCCAGGCAAAGGGATAGTCCTCGTTTTTATAGATATGGTTGAGCACCAGGGTGGCGTTGTTGATCTGGTCGTTTTGCGGTTTGGCGCTCTGGCCGGTGAGGGTGAACTCGAAGATGCCCAGGGAGATTTTGTCGCTGACCGGCGCGGAGCGGGCGTTGTCATCCCAGGCATGGCCCAAGGTGAAGGTGCCGTTGATGAAGTGGCGTTTTTCCGAAGCGTCGATGGCGTCGAGAAATTGCTGGATGTTCTTCCAGACCTGTTCCGGCGGGTTGGTGGCCTGGACCTCTTTGAAATATTGCTTGGCCAGCTCACGGGAGCCGAGACGGAGGTGGGCGCGGGCCAGTTCCAGTTTGACGCGGGTTGCATCAGGGTCGGCGATGAGGATGCGGTCAAAGGCCATGACCGCCTCTTCGGACCGGCCGGTCTCAAAGGCCGCCCGGCCGAGGTAGAAGTTGACCTCCAGGTTGGCCGGGTCCTGCTTGAAGGCCTTGTAGAGTTCCTTGTATGCCTCGTCGAAGCGTCCCTGGTCGAAGTAATGTTTGCCGAGAGCAAACGGGGTATCGGCGGGAGCTGCCAGAACCGGGCCGGAAAGAAAGACAAAAAGAAGGGGGATCAAGAGGAGAAAGGCTCGGTGTCGGATCATGATTTGTTCCTGAAATATCGGTCATCTATATAATTTTGCACAATTTTCACCCAATTATACAAGGAAACAGGGACAGAGGGTATCTTTTTGTGCAACTGTTCCTCCGTTTGAAATCGGCAGCAGCACAGGAGGCTTGGCGTGAATCCGTGGCTCTGGTAAATTCGGACACCGCGGATGTTGGATGATCGCGGGGATGATGCCGGAGACGACCGGAAAAGGCGGGGGAAGAATGTGATGACGGATGAGACGAAGGGCAGGCTGATATTGGACTACCCCTGCCCTTGGGTGTACAAGGTGATCGGGGCGGACGGTGAGCAGCTCCGCCTTGCCATCGGGGAAGTCTTGGGCGGGCGGGAACACCTGGTGACCCCGTCCCACACGAGCCGGAGCGGCAAGTACCAGAGTCTCGATATCGAGGTGGTCGTACGGGACGAGGCAGAGCGCAACGCCTTTTACGTGGCCTTCAAGAGGCACGCGGCGGTGGTCATGGTGCTGTGAACGGTGGTCGATTCCGCGGGGGGGTGCGCGGGGTGCGCCCCGCCCGCCAGAATCAAGGGCGGCGAGACCTACCCGATCACCTCGAAGCCGATGGCGGCAATGGCCTTCTTGATGGTCTCCAGCGGGACGTCCTTGGTCGGGGTGTAGGTGGCCTCGCCTTTGGCCAGGTCGATCTGCACGTTGGTGATCCCGCCGATGGCGCTCAGTGCCTTGGTGACCGAGCTGGCGCAGTGGCCGCAGCGCATGCCCTGAATTTTTACCGTTGCCATGATGAGTCTCCCTGGTGGTTTGGGTTGCAGCGATTTTGAAATTTTAGTAAAAGCTAAAATAGCACGTTGTGCTTGGTTCGTAAATCATTTTTCCGTGCGAAACGCAAACGCCGGCACGGCAGAAAACCGAAGAGGTTTCCCATGAGCGGAGCAACCCGGAAGGAACACGTGGCCATCAGGGGCATGCACTGCGCGGCCTGTTCCACCCGCATCGAAAAGGTGCTCTCCGCCACCGGGGGCATCCGCCATGCCGCGGTCAATCTGGCGACCGAATCCATGGAGGTGGAGTGGGAAGCGGACCGCCTTACCCTGGACGACATTACCGCCATTGTCAAGGGCATGGGCTTTGAATTGGTCAAGCCGGCGAACGAGTTGACCCTGACCCTGGCCTTGGGCGGCATGACCTGCGCCTCGTGCGCGGCCCGGATCGAGAAGGTGGTGGGCGCATTGCCTGGCGTGCGGTCCATGCAGGTGAATCTCGCCACCGAGTCGGGCACCGTGGTTTTTGACCCGGAGGTTGTGACCCAGCGAGCCGTCCGCGAGGCCATCGAACGCATCGGTTTCAAGGCGACGGTGGCGGTGGCCGGCCGTTCGGAGATGGAGCGCCAGCAGGCAGAGGCCATGGCGCGGCTCGCTGCCATGAAAAAGCGGCTGATCCCGGCCTTTGCCTTCGCCATGCTGCTGCTCATTCTCTCCATGGGCGAGATGCTGGGCATGCCGTTGCCTGGTTGGCTTGCCCCGCACCATGCGCCCTTCACCTTTGCTCTTACCCAGTTTCTGCTGGTGCTGCCGGTGATGTGGTCGGGCCGGAACTTTTACCTCATCGGTTTCCCGGCCCTCTTCCGCCGCGCGCCCAACATGGACTCCCTCATCGCCATCGGCACCGGTGCCGCCTTTGTCTACAGCACCTGGAATCTCATCGAAATCGGTCTTGGCCTCGACGCCATGGCGCGGGTCATGGACCTTTATTTCGAGTCGGCCGGCGTGCTCATCGCCCTGGTCTCCCTGGGCAAGTACCTGGAAAGCCGTTCCAGGGTGCGCACCTCCGATGCCATCCGCCAGTTGATGGAGCTCTCGCCGGATGAGGCGACCTTGCTGCGCAACGGCGAGCAGGTGGCCATTCCGGTGGAGGAGATCGAGCCGGGCGACCTGCTGCTGGTAAGGCCCGGCGAGCGGGTGCCGGTGGACGGCACCGTGGTCAAGGGCCATTCCAGCGTGGATGAATCGATGCTCACCGGCGAGTCCCTGCCCGTCTCGAAAAAGGAGGGCGACCGGGTGGTGGGCGCCACCCTGAACAAGAACGGCGTGTTGCAGGTGCGGGCGGAAAAGGTGGGGCAGGATACCATGCTTGCCCGCATCATCCGGCTGGTGCGCGAGGCCCAGGGCTCCAAGGCGCCGATTGCCAACCTGGCGGACCGCATCAGCCTGTACTTCGTGCCCACGGTCATTGTGCTGGCCATTGTGGCGGGGCTGGCCTGGTATTTCATCGGCCAGGCCGGGTTTACCTTTGCCCTGCGCATCTTCATCGCGGTACTGGTAGATCGGA
>JAJZSH010000245.1 GCA_021822005.1 Deltaproteobacteria bacterium
GAGGGCGAAAACCGGGACGATTTCCGTCAGTACATCGCGGAAAAGAAGAAGGAGACCACACCCATGGCCACCTTTGCCGATCTGTTCACCAAAGGGAAGGGAAAATAGGGTGGGGCCGCGGTCTGTTCAATTACTGTTTTTCTCCCGAACCGGGAGAGTTGGCTTCAGCGTCAGCAGCAGTCGTTGCGGTCCTGGCTGTTTGCCGCCCTCGCCTGGTTGGCCAAGGCGGGAACAAGGAGCAGGGCTGCAAGGGAAAGTACGAAGCGCTTCATGGATTCTCCTGAATGGTTGCCAAAAAAAATAGCGCGGTTTTGGCAAGAGCCAACATCCGGCGTCGATCTCGGGAATGAGCGCGGGGAAATTGGGGGTTACCTGAATGGGTAAGGTTGTTATTCAGGGGGGACATTGAGCTGCCGTGCTCCCGCATTACTGCCGCTGGCGGACGATCTCAAAAAGGATAACCCCAGCGGCCACCGAGGCGTTGAGGGAGTTGAGGCTGCCTGCCATGGGGATGGAGACCAGCTCATCGCACTGCTCGCGGACCAGGGGGCGCATCCCCTTGTCCTCGCCGCCGATCACCAGGCAGACCGCGCCTGAGAATCTGGTCTCATACACGGTGCGTTTGGCCTCGCCCGCCGCCCCGTACACCCAGAAGCTCTTCTCCTTAATGGTTTGCAGGGTTATGGCCAGGTTGGTGACCAGGCAGAGCTTGAGGTGGGCCATGGCCCCGGCTGCGGCCTTGGCGGCGGTGGCGTTGAGCGGGGCCGAACGGTCCTTGGGCAGGATGATGCCGGTTGCCCCGGCTGCCGCGGCGGTGCGGATGATGGCCCCCAGATTGTGCGGGTCCTGGATGGAGTCCAGCGCCACGATGAGCGGCTGTTCCTCCTCCCTGGCTTTCTTGAGCAGTTCGTGCAGGCTGCAGGTGGCCACGGGCGCTGTTTTCGCCAGCACCCCCTGGTGGGTCTTGTCCGGGGAGCTGGGGAAGCGCTGGCCTGGCAGAAAGCGGACCTTGACCCCCTGTTCCTGGGCCAGAGTGATAATCTCCTGGAGCTTGGCCCCGCCCTTGCCCTGCTGGATGACCACCTCCCGCACCTTTTTGGGTTGAAGCCGCAACATCTCAAGGATGGGATGGATGCCCCAGAGGAGGTCATCGTTGTCCGGCTGGTTGCTCATGGGGCCTCCTAAGATGTTCGAGGTTATTGTGCGGTAAAGCCCAGGGCCGCAAGATCAAGGGGTTGGCCGTCCGGGGTGCGGCGGGCCTTGCAGCGTTCGGCGATGACCACCGCCCGCAGAACCTCCACTGCCTCATCCAAGCGGTCGTTGATCACCAGATAGTCGTAGCGTCCGGCATCCTCCATCTCGTGCCGGGCATTGTTCAGACGCAGCTGCACGGTTTCCTCGGGGTCGGTGCCCCGGCCCCGCAACCGTCTTTCCAGCTCCGGCCAGGAAGGCGGGGCGATGAAGAGGAAGATGGCGCCGGGGTGTCCGCAATCACGGAGCTGCCGGGCTCCTTGGACATCGATGTCGAGAAAAACGTCAATTCCCCTGGCTTGCTGCGCCTCAATGGCCTTCCGGCTGGTGCCGTAGAGATTGCCATGCACCTCGGCCCATTCGAGAAAGGCCTGGTCGGCGCGCATCCTTTCAAAGGTGGGGCGATCGACAAAGTGGTACTCCCGACCATTGCTCTCCCCAGGGCGCGGCGTTCGGGTGGTGTGCGACACGGAAAAGGCAAGATTGGGCACCTTCGCCAGCAATTTTTTGAGGATGGTGGACTTGCCCGCCCCGGAGGGAGCGGAGATGACAAAAAGATTGCCCCGGCTCATTTGTCCGCCTTTTCCGGCTGTTCGTCATCGTGCCTGTCGTAGGAGGCCATGAAGCGCAGGGTGATGGTTTCCGGCTGCACCGAGGAGAGCAGCACATGGTTGCTGTCCAGGATGATGATGGAGCGGGTCCGGCGGCCTTCGGTCACATCAATGAGCCGTTTCTGCTCCTTGGCCTCTTCCCGCAGTTTTTTCATGGGGGAGGACTTTGGGTTCACCACCGCCAGCACTCTGCTGGCAAGCACGGCGTTGCCGAAGCCCACGTTGATCATTCTCTGGTCTGACATGGTCTTTCCTTGGTAACTATTCGGAATATTCACCGGGCAGGCAATTTGTCTCCCGGATTTTTCCTCCCCTCCCTTTGACGGGAGGGGATTGAGGGGTGGGTGAAGCTGCCGAAGGCATCACATCAAGCACCTTCCCCCTCACCCTGGCCCTCTCCCGCAGGGGGAGAGGGGACTTTATCATAAAACGAGCACTCTATTCGATATTTTGAATCTGTTCGCGGAGTTTTTCCACCTCGGTCTTCAGCTCCACGGTGAGATGGGCGGTGGGCGCGTCGCTGATCTTTGAGGCCAGGGTGTTGATCTCCCGCAGAAATTCCTGGAGGAGAAAATCAAGCCTGCGGCCCACGGGCTCGTCCGCCGCAAGGAAACCGGAAAACTGGCTGATGTGGCTTCTCAGGCGAACCACCTCCTCGGTGACATCGGCCTTGTCGGCCATGAGCGCCACCTCCTGGGCCAACCGGAGGGGATCAAGATCAACCCCCTGCAGGAGGACGGCCAGTCGCTCTTTGAGCTTCTCGGTCCTCCGCTGGACAATGGCGGGGATATCCTGGGCAATGGTTTCCACGGTCTTGGCAAACTCCTGCAACCGTTGGTGCAGCTCGTTCTTGAGCGCCGCGCCTTCCTGCTCCCGCATGGACTGCGCCATGACCAGGGCCTGAGCAAGGGCCTGAGCCACCGGCGGCCAGACCGCCTCGAGGTCTTCCTCCTCCTCGTGGGCAACGATGATCTCCTTGTAGTTCTGGATCATGGCCAGGGTCGGCCGGTCGCTGAGGGAGAGATCCTGGCGGATCGCCTCCAGGCACTGGTAATAATTGCGGGCCAGGGGCAGGTTGGCCGCCAGACGGATACCGTCGCCCCCCTCCGCCCCGGGATTGACATAGACATCCACATGGCCCCGGCTGTAGTGGGCACTGATCTCTTTTTTGATCCGGTCTTCAAGGCCGAGATACTTGCGGGGGATCTTGATGCTCAGATCAAGAAACTTGTGGTTCACCGAGCGGATCTCCACGGTCCAGCTTTTGGCCCCGGCCACTTCGCCCCGGCCATAGCCGGTCATGCTCAACGGTCTTTTCATCCGATTGCCTCAAGAAGTTCGGCGGTGGAGGCCGTGGCCGTACCCACCTTGCCCACCACGATGCCGGCGGCAAAATTGGCGATGGTGGCGGCGTCGGCGGCGGAAAGGCCAACGGCCAGACCCAGGGCCAGGGTGGCGATCACGGTGTCGCCCGCGCCGGTGACATCGTATACCTCCTTGGCCATGGTGGGGATGGTGAAGAGGGGCTGCCCCTTCTCATACAGGGCCATGCCCGCCTCGCCCCTGGTGATGAGGACCGCGTCGCTGGCAAGCTTTTCCTGAAGGAGGTGGGCTGCGATCCGTAGATCTTCCTCGGTTTTGATGGCCATGTCGGCCATGCGCTCGGCCTCGTGCAGGTTGGGGGTGATGATGGTGGCGCCGAGGAAACGTTCCGGGTGCTGGGGCTTCGGGTCGATGATGAGCGGGATGTTCCGTTCCCTGATCCGGCTCCGCAGGTGGTCCATCAGGGGCAGGTTGATCATGCCCTTGTTGTAATCGGAGACGATGACCGCGTCAAAGTTCTCCAGGTTGTCGTCGATGAAGCGGCAGATCTCCGCCAGCCGTTCCGGGCTCGGCTCCCCGGTTTTTTCCCGGTCGAAGCGGACCACCTGCTGGTGCTGGGCCACGATGCGGGTCTTGAGGGTGGTGGGGCGGTTACCGGTGCGGACGATCCCCGCGGCAGGGGAGCCGATTTCCGCCAGCAGGCTCAGGAGATGGTCGCCCATGGCGTCGTTGCCGATCAGGCCGCAGAGGGAACCCCGGCTGTTCTGGGCGTAGATGTTGTGCAGGACGTTGGCCGCCCCGCCAAGGAGCAGGTTTTCGTGGGTGACATCCACCACCGGCACCGGCGCTTCCGGGGAGATCCGGGAAACAGAGCCCCAGATGAAGTGATCGACAATGATGTCGCCGAGCACCAGGATATTGGCAGAGCTGAATTTGCCGGCCGCATCGCACAGCTGTTTTTTCTTTGTACTGGACAGGGTCACGGACCGGCTCCCGGGGTCATTGGGCAGGGAAGGCACGGCTGGTGCAACAGGGCGCAACCAGCCGGAAGGATACAAGAAAAGCAATTATAGACCGCTTGGGGGTCTTGGGCAAGAAAAGAAATGCGTTCCTGGGCGCTTCCTCCATGGTTACGGATGAAAAAAGGCCTTGCCGGGGATGGCCCGGCAAGGCCTTGCACAACAAAACAGCCGCGGCAAAGCGGCTGTTTCTTAAGAAGCGGCAGGGTTAGTCCGTGATCTCACACTTGCCCTGTTCGCATTCCACATCGGCAAGCAGGTAGCGGCTCTTGATCCCCGTCTTGTCCAGGGCGTTCTTGGCCATTTCCGCCCGGGCTCCGGTGGAGCAATGGACCAGCATCTCCTTGCCCAGGGCCAATTCCTTGATGCGCTTTTCGATCTCGTCCAGGGGGATGGAAACGGAGTTCTTGAACGCGCCGGTCTGCACCTCATCCTTGGTGCGGACATCAAGGATGACCTGGCCGGTGTTGCCGTCCATGGCCTTTTTGAACTCAGCCAGGCCGACCTCGCCCTTGCCCATCTGCCGGACCCAGGTGATGGCGGCGGGGGTGGGACCGGTGGCCAGTTTGTTGCCCTTGGCTGCCCAGGATTTTTCTCCGCCCGGCCAGATGGAGATCGTCTTGCCCCCCCATTTCTTGATCAGGTTATAGCCCTTCTGCGCCTCGACAAAGGAGTTGGCGTAGACCACGGTGGGGGCCTTGATCGGGAAGCCATCCTCTTTTGCGGCCAGCGAGGCCATGGGGATATTGTGTGCCCGCGGAATATGTCCCGCCTCATACTCCTCC
>JAJZSH010000246.1 GCA_021822005.1 Deltaproteobacteria bacterium
ACGAAGGAATCCGTATTGGCGGCAGGGGAAGGGCTTTGGGGTTGACGAGGGTTATCCGTCATTTTTACTCACCGCACCTGCGAATCGCCCGAGCACCCCATGGATCTCCAGGTGTCGGTTCATTTTTTTGCAAGACGAGGCGCGCAAGGGGCTGAAGATATTCCATGCCGCAAATCATACGCCACTCGCCAAGGAAAAGCTAGTGGGCTTGACGGCGGAAAGGCTGTGCCGGCGAAGGAATAAAAATCCTTCCCAAACCAGCAATGGTTCCCGTATATAGACTCCATGCACACCACCGACCCTCGCCCTGGCTTTGCCCAGCGGATGACCAAGGAAGAAATCAACGCCTGCCCCGTGCGGAGATGGGAGGGGGTGGTCCGCGTGGTCCGCACCACAGCGGAATTGAGCCAGGCTGTCCGCGCCCTGGCGGAGGAGACCGTCCTCGGCTTTGACACGGAAACCCGGCCCGCCTACCACAAGGGGGAAAGCTACCTGCCCTCGCTCCTGCAACTGGCCGGGGAAAAAGAGGTCTGCCTCTTTCAGTTGAAACATCTCGGCCTGCCCACCCCCCTGCGGGAAATCCTGGCCGACCCCAAGGTGGTCAAGGCAGGGGTTGCCCTGGCGTATGATCTTCAGGAACTGCACAAGTTGGCCCGGTTCAAACCGGCAGGCTTTGTGGATCTTGGCAGACTCGCCAAGGAGGCGGAGATAAAAAACCACGGCCTGCGGGGGCTTGCCGCCGTGTTGCTGGGATTTCGCATTCCCAAGGGGGCGCAAACCTCGAACTGGGCCAGGGATGTTCTGGCCCCGGCCCAGATCCAGTACGCCGCCACCGACGCCTGGGTGGGCCGGGAGTTGTATCTGAAATTAGGAGAGGATTCCAGCCGCTGAAATCCTTGCTGACTGCAGGGTGCGATTAGAAATCGAACAGCTCGCCCAGCAGGCTCTTGTGCTTATGTTTCTTGTGGTACCCCTGGCCATGCTGGGCATATCCGCCCTGAGGCTGTTGCATGGCCTGCTGTTGTTGCGCGGCCGGAGCAGCGGAACGCTCGATGATCTTGTCCATCTCCCCCCGATCCAGCCATACCCCGCGGCATTGCGGACAATAATCGATCTCCACTCCCTGCCGATCCGTCATAACCAAGTCTACCTGTGTGCATACCGGACATTTCATTGCCTGTCTCCTTACTGTTTATTTTTTTCGCCTTCTTCTTTTTCCGTCTCTTTGCTCGACTGACCATCTTCTTTTTTATCCTGATCCCCGCCGTTGACGGCCTTGGAAATCTCGGACGCAACGTCCTTCTTTGCCTTTTCCGCCGCCTCTGTTGCCAGCTCCTTCGCCTGATCACAACCGCTCAGGCCCATGATCGCGAGAAACAGCAGAAGGGTGATTGCTTGAACATGCTTCATTGCCAGACTCCTTTTTGTGTGATCCCCAGTTTGATTACCGGGACGGACTGTTACGGGCCGAGGGATGTCGGCCCAGGATTTTGCCACGCCTCGTTTTATGCCGGTACAGATAACAGGCCAGCAGCAGAAAACAGCCGGTGATCGCCCAGGCGCTTGCCTGCCGGGACAGACTCATGATCAACTGCTGGTTGTCGCCGATGGCGTACCCTATCCAGACAAGGATGGCGCACCAGATTGTGGCGCCCAGGCTGGTATAGAAAGCAAACCTGAAATGGTTCATCCGCGCCAGCCCGGCGGGGATGGAGATCAGTTGCCGGATGACCGGCAACAGCCTGCCGATGAAGGTGGAGATTTCGCCATGCTGCCGGAAAAAATCCTCGGTCTTTTTGAGTTTCTCCTCGGCCAGGCCCACAAACCGCCCATACTGGAGCAGCAGGGGCCGCCCCAGATACAGGGCGCCACAGTAGTTTGCATAGGCGCCGGCCAGGGAGCCCAGGCCGCCCGCCAGCACCACCAGCCACGGATTCATCTTGCCCTGGAAGACCAGATACCCGGCAGGGGGCATGACTACTTCGCTGGGGAAGGGGAGTGCGGAACTTTCAACCGTCATCAACAGGAAGATGCCCGGATATCCCAAGGCGCCGATGGTTTCCACCAGCCAGACCGTTATGCCTTCAAACACGCTTTCTCCCTGCACTGATCCCATCCCTGTCCACTATTTGGCCTTGATGGCGTTCCCGGCGGTGAAGTTTATGGGGTTTTCATGGTTTTCTGGAGTTGCTCGGCGCTGTTTCCAGGTCTTGTCATCCGCCACCAAGCCCGGAAAGCCTCCGTTTTCGCCGCGACCATTTCCCGCGAGATTCCCGTATATTTTTCAATGATGGCGGCAACTGCCGGGGGCAGCGCAAAAAGACCCGCCGCCTTTGCAGCGGCGTCCGCCTTCCAGGCCTCCATCTTGGCCAACTGAGAGGGGGTTACAACCTCAAGGAGTTGCTCCTTCAGAGCCTTGGCCTGTTCAGGGGCAAGATCGGAAACAGCCAGGCCTTCAACGACGGGAGCCAGCAGGCGGTGCTGCTCTTCGGTCAGGACCATGGATTTTTCGGCAATGAGCCGTTCCATGGCAAGCAGATCCAGGTCCGGTTTATCGGCAACAAGGTCTTTGCCAAGGCCCACGGCAAAATAGAGCAGGAATCCGAAACCGACCGCAATAACCAGGCCGAACACCAAGGCTATCCCAACCATCTTTTTGACGAAACGCGGATCACGCCGGGTCTTGTCAAAAACGATCCGGAACGCTCGAGAGAAGACTTCTTTTTTCATGCCCATCCGTGTCTTCCTGCCTGTTTGTAATGGAGACGGTCAAGCCCGCCCAGTTCCTGCCTTCCGCCACAGCTTCTTTTCGATCTCGATAACCACAAAGACCACCAACCCCGCCGCCGCTGTCCGGCCCCAGACGCCAAGATCAATGGGCGCGCTCTGGAACAGCCGGTTCATCACCGGCAGATAGGTATAGGCCACTTGCAGCAGGAACATGGCGACAGCCCCGCCAAGCACCCAGGGGTTTGAGAAAAAGCCGAGCCGGAAAATGGATTTTTCCAGGGAGCGGCAGTTGAACAGGTAGAACAGCTCGACCATGACAAAGGCATTGACCGCGGCGGTGCGCGCCTCGGCAAGGGTGGCGCCGACCGACAGTTCCCAGGCAAAGAGCCCGAAGGCCGCGCCCAGCATCAGCAAGCTCACCAGGGTAATCCGGAAAATCACGCTGTTGGTAAGGATCGGCGCATTGGGCTGCCTGGGCGGGCGCAGCATGATCCCCGGCTCCTTGGGTTCAAAGGCCAGGGCCAGGCCGAGAAACCCGGCGGTGGTCATGTTGATCCAGAGGATCTGCACCGGCAGGATGGGCAGGGTGACCCCGAGAAAAATGGCGGTGAGGATGACCAACCCTTCACCAAGGTTGGTGGGCAGGGTCCAGACAATGAACTTGGTCAGGTTGTCGAATACGCCCCTCCCCTCTTCCACCGCCGCCTCGATGGAGCTGAAATTGTCATCGGTGAGGACCATGTCCGCTGCTTCCTTGGCCACCTCGGTTCCGGTGATCCCCATGGCCACGCCGATATCCGCCCGCTTCAGGGCCGGGGCGTCGTTCACCCCGTCCCCGGTCATGGCCACCACCTGGCCCCTGGCCTGGAGGGCCTCCACCAGCCGAAGCTTCTGCTCCGGGGTCGCCCTGGCAAAGACCACGGTGTCTTCGGCCCGGTCGATGAATTCGCTGTCTGACAGTTTCTCAAGCTCCGCGCCGGTGAGCACCGGCGCCGCTCCCGCCATCCCTGGCTCCCGCGGCATTAGGCCGTCCCTGGCCGTCGCCCCATGGGCTGCGCCCAGGCTGTAGAGCCCGACCTGCCTGGCAATGGCCGCCGCGGTCACCGGATGATCGCCGGTGATCATCTTGACCCGGATGCCTGCGGCCTGGCAGATCTTGACCGCGGCAACCGCTTCCGGCCGCGGCGGGTCGATCATCCCCTGCAACCCGAGGAAGACCAGACCCGTGGTCAGATCGCCATGGTGGATGCCCCGTGTTTCCGGGGCCATCTCCTTGCTGGCCATGGCCAGCACCCGCAGCCCCTTGGCAGCCATGGCCTCCACCGCGCTCTGGATCTCGGCGGCACGCAGGGGAACCGGGTTGCCCTGCGCGTCAATTTGATTCCCGCATCTGGCCAGGACCGCCTCCACCGCGCCTTTGAGATAGACCAGGCGGGGTGCGCCAGGGCCACCATCGTGCAGGCTGGCCATGTACTGGTGTTCCGATTCAAAGGGCACCGTGTCCAGACGGGGGCTTGCGGTCAGCGTTTCCTGGCCGAGACCGCCCTTGCGGGCCGAGGTCAGCAGCGCCCCCTCGGTGGGGTCGCCGTGCACCTGCCAGAGCCCCTCCTCTTCGACAAGCCGGCTGTCGTTACAGAGAAGCCCGGCCCGCAGGCATTCCAGCAGGGCCGGAGAGGTGGTGGTTCCGGAAGCCGCTTCGGGGCCGTCAATCCTGCCCTGCATCGGATTGTAGCCGGTGCCGCCCACCGTGTGCGACAGGCCGCCGGCCACGATCTCCTGCACGGTCATCTGGTTTTCGGTGAGGGTGCCGGTTTTGTCGGTACAGATCACCGTGGTACTGCCCAGGGTCTCCACCGCCGGCAGCTTGCGGATAATGGCCCGCTTCTGGGCCATGCGCGAAACGCCGATGGCCAGGGTGATGGTAACCGCGGCGGGCAACCCTTCGGGGATGGCGCCCACAGCCAGGGCCACCGCCGCCATGAACACCTCGAAAAAGGTCTGGCCCCGGAGAAGCCCGACCACAATGGTCAGCCCGGCCAACCCCAGGATCACGTAGAGCAGGACGTTGCTGAACTCGCTGATCTTGCGGGTGAGCGGGGTGGCCAGCGCCTCGGCCGCCGAAATCAGTTGGGAGATGCGCCCCACC
>JAJZSH010000247.1 GCA_021822005.1 Deltaproteobacteria bacterium
GCGAGGCCCATGCCGGCCTGGGTAGGAACAAAAAGGCGATTCTCGCTTTCCAGAAGGTGCTCTCTTTCACCCACCGCGATGCCCAGGCCCTGAGCATGCTCGGCGAACTCTATGCCCGGGAGAAGGAAGGAGACGAGATCGCGCTGTCCCTCTGCCAGGAGGCGGTGACCCTGGATGGCGGCCAGAGCGAACACTGGCGGCGGCTGGCCTGGGTGCAGTGGGCGCGGGGGAACGCCGATGACGCCATCGCCTCGCTCAGGCAGTGCCTTCAGCTCGATCGTAAAAATTCCGCCGCCCTTTTCTGGCTCGCCCGCATCTGCCGGGAACAGGGGCGGCTCAAGGAGGCGCACCGGCTGTACGAGAAGGTGTTGCGGCTCCAGCCCAATCATGCCGAGGCAAAAAGCGCCTTGGCCCAGGTAAGCCAATAACGCGGGGTATGCCCTCAAATTTTCAGGAGAGACAACAATGGTGAAGATTACCAAGGCCGGGCGGGTGATCGACGAGCGGCAGCAGTACGCGCTGGACAACTTTCAGGTCGGCGATTCGTGGCGGCTTTTCCGGATCATGAGCGAGTTCGTGGACGGCTTCGATACCCTGGCGAGCATCGGCCGGCCCGCGGTTTCCATCTTCGGCTCGGCGCGGACCCCGCTGGGCGAGAAGTATTTCGAGCTGGCCGATAAAATTGCCTATGACCTCGCCCTGGCGGGGTACGGCATCATCACCGGCGGCGGTCCCGGCATCATGGCCGCGGCCAACCGGGGCGCGGCCAAGGCCGAGGGACTTTCCATCGGGCTCAACATCAATCTGCCCTTCGAGCAGGAGCCCAACGGCTTTGCCAACGTGCCCTTGAACTTCAAGTACTTCTTTGTCCGCAAGGTGATGTTTATCAAGTACGCCATGGCCTTTATCGGCATGCCGGGCGGTTTCGGCACCCTGGACGAGCTTTTCGAGTCCCTTACCCTGATGCAGACCCGCCGCATCAAGGCATTCCCGGTGATCCTGGTCGGCTCGGAGTTCTGGGGCGGGCTGGTGGAGTGGATCAAGGAGCAGCTTCTCGCCACCGGCAAGATCGAAAAGGACGACCTCCTTTACTTCCAGGTGATGGACGACCCGGAGGAGGTGGTACACTACATCAAGCGAACCGTGGTGTTGTAGGGGGATAAGGCCCTCTTGGTTGGGGATGTGAAACGACATTCGGTGCTGTGGTACTATTTTTCAGTTACAAACTCTGGGAATTTGAGTAAGGTAAAATGTCAACGTACCGAAAAGCTTTAGAGCGGTTATGCTCTGTCCCGCCGCCATCCGATCTTAAGTGGGCCGAGTTGAAAGGTATTTTGGAACACCTAGGTTACAGGTTGTTGAAAGGCGGAAAAAGTGGCGGATCACGGAGGAAATTTTACCATGAAGAAAAAGATGCGTTGATTAGCTGTCACCAGCCGCACCCATCACCAAATGTTGATAAGGGCTGTATCGTTGACGTTGTTAACCATCTCAAACAACATGGATTTATTTAGGGGAGAGGATGGACATTCTTAAGTACAAAGATTATGAGGGAACCGCTGAGCTAGATATGGTTCGTCGCGTATGCCGCGGGAAAATTTTATTTATAGATGACCTCGTGACATATGAGGCGGCTTCTCCGCAGGGGCTCCAGGGAGAATTTGAGGCAGCAGTGAATGATTATCTTGAAACCTGCAAGGAGCTTGGCCGGAAACCTCAGAAGGCGTTGAAAGGACAGTTTAACGTCCGTATTTCGCCTGAGTTGCATAGGGCTGCGGTGTTGCAGGCAACGAAAGATGGGGTATCGTTGAATGATGTGGTGACGAAGGCCATTGACGCTTTCGTTAATGTGCGCGCTGCCGCCATTAACCATAATGTCCAAGTAACCCTTACGGTTCATCAAGGTGAAGCTGTAAAGACGCTGACGTCAAATCCAGCAATCGGTCCACAGTGGGAGAGGTTAGCTAATGCCAACGTCCAGCACTGAGAAGAATTCCCCCGTACCACCAGCGCATATGTCAACCCCTGTCGGGTCACCGTTATCCATGCGCGATCTCGCAACAATTTTGGTGAAGCACTATGCGCTACACGAAGGGCGCTATAATTTGTTGCTTGAATTTCAGATCGGAGCCGGCGATGTTGGACCAGACCCGGCGTCGCAGACGCCAGGAATCATGGTGGGGATTAGCAAGGTGGGCCTTGTGTCAGCCCCCCCAGTTGATGGACCAACAACCGTGAACGCGGCCGTCGTCAACCCCGCGAAGAAGCGAGGTGGGATGAGAAAGAAGTAGCAGATATAACGTACGACAGTGGCGCAACAGAGTCGTTTAGGGGCGGCTTTCCTTGGGGGACAGGGAAAGCCGCCTTTGTTTTTCACCAGATAATCTTTACCCCATATGTGGCAAGGGCGGTGTCGGCGGTGGCCAGGGCCATCTCCTCGCACAGGGCTTGGGCCACGAGCAGGCGGTCGAACGGGTCGCGGTGGTGGAAGGGCAGGGTGGAAACCTGGGCGCAGTGGGCAGGCTCGATGGCGAGCCAGCGGATGCCGTTCCGCCCCAGTTCCTCTTTGATCGCCGCAGTCCAGTCGGTCTTATGGAATGACAGTTTGCCGAGGCTGATTTTGATGCCGATTTCCCAGAAGGAAGCCGCACTCACGTAAACCGTGTTGTCTGGATCTTGATAGCTGCGGATAACCGGCAGGGAGAGTTTGCTGCTCTCCGTCAAAATCCAGAGCAGGACATGGGTATCGAGCAGCAGCTTCATGCCATGTAGTCGTCGAAGTCGGAGAGCGGAGCGTCGAAGTCCTCGCTGATCGATGCCACCAGTCCCTTGCACCCATCGAGCCGCCGCTCCGGGAGTGCGCCAGGCAGGGGGGTCAGGCGCACCAATGGCGTTTTCCCCTTGGCGATAACGACCTCTTCGCCCTGCAAGGTTTCCTTGATGAGTCGGGAGAGATGGGTCTTGGCTTCGTGAATGGTGACCGTGTGCATTGGCTCCACCTTGTGGAAGTGGTTTATGTTAGTCAATGTACTTAGTCAACCTGGTTTTGTCAAGCCGTTGCCTGGCGCTTGGAGAGAGGGAGGTGCCTTTATGGCGAGAGAGAGCTGGCGCCCGTCCCGTTGGACGCCAGCCCGAGGTGGTTGTTACAGCTTCTTGCCTTTGTCGAAAGAACCGTTGGAGTAGTCAAAGACCCAGCCCTTGAATGTCCACGTGGCCTTGTCGTTCTGCGGGTGATAGAATTCGACTTTGATGTTCACCTCTTTGCCTTTCATCATGGCCTTGCCCTTGAAGACATTGCGGGCCGCGAATTTGCCGGTGAAATTGCCGGTGCCGTAGCGGTTGTCGTAGATGGTGCCGGCGGTCAATCCATCGAAGCGGATGGTGCCCATGACCGTGCCGCTGTAGAAATACTGCCAGTTGCCGATGAGCACCGGGGCCAGGGTCGGGTCGGTGTCGGCCGAGACCCGGGCGGGCTGGGCAAGCGAGATTGCCGAGAGTGACAGCATCAGCGCGAGGACATATTTCCCTAATTTCGTGGCACGCCTCCAAAGGTAGGGGTTTTGAAACGCGGTTTCTTTGGATTGTATTGGCTCCGGGGAGGCGAAGTCAAATGGGAAAGTCACAGGTGTGCTCGGCGCCCCCAGGGCAGGCGTGGCCCCCGCTTCTCGGTCTGTTACTTGAACCAGTTGAGAATTTTTTGCAGCACGCTGCCGGCGCTGGTGCCGACGGATTCCTGTTTGTCCTCTTGCACCCGCTTGGGTTCGGCAGCCAAGCTCGCGATGGTGAAGGGCAGCTTGACCTGATTGGGGGCAAACCAGAACGGTGTGGGCGAGGTTTCCTGGGTGTTCGGGTTGACCCAGCGCCATTCGATCCCTTCCGGTTCGGTCAGTTCCAGGGGCTGCGGATGCAGCTCCCGCATGATCTCGCCCCAGGCCACCAGGGCGCCCTCGCCGCCGGTAAGGCCGACGGGCTTGTTGTTGTCCTTGCCGATCCAGACCACCGCGAGCAGGTCGCCGGTAAAGCCGGCAAACCAGCTGTCCCGCAGATCGTTGGAGGTGCCGGTCTTGCCGGCGACATTATACGAGGGCGGCAGATAGGGGGCCAGCCCCGCTCCGGTCCCTTGGCGCACCACCTGCTGGAGTGCGGTGGTGAGCAGATAGATCCGTTCCGGGGCGAAGCGCTGTTCCGTGGAGATATTGAAACGTTTGACCACTGTGTCGTCAGCGGCAAGCACGCTGCTGATCGCCCGCTGCGGCAGATGGAAGCCGCCGGCGGCGATGGTCTGGTACATCTGCGTGACCTCAAGCGGGGTCAGGGAGGCTGCCCCCAGGAGAAAAGAGGGATAGGCGGGGAAATCTCCCGGCACCCCGAGATTCTTCACGGTCTGCACCACATTCTTTACCCCAACATCCATGCCGATCCTGGCCGTGGCCAGATTGAGGGAATGGGCCAGCCCCTGATACATCGGGATCCGGCCATGCTCGGTCCGGTCGAAATTCTCCGGCCGCCAGGGCTTGCCGCCCACATTGGGCACGGTAAAGGCGGCATCCTCCACCGGGGTTGCCAGGGTGTAGCCTTTGTCCAGAGCGGTGAGATAAACGGCCGGCTTGATGATGGAGCCGACGTTGCGCCTGGCATCAAGGGCGCGGTTGAAGCCCGGTTGCCTCGGAGCGCGTCCGCCGGCAATGGCGAGGATCTCTCCGCTCTCCCGACGGGTGACGATGACCGCCCCTTCCAGGTCGCGTTTGCCGCTTCGCTTCTCCAGCCGGGCAATGGTCGCGGCCAGCCGCTGCTCCACCACCCGCTGCACCCGGGGGTCGAAGGTGGTGAAGACTTTCAGCCCCTCCGAGG
>JAJZSH010000010.1 GCA_021822005.1 Deltaproteobacteria bacterium
TTTACCCTCCAAATTTGTCCAGCCTATGTCCAGCTTTTTATGCTGGCGGGCAATGAAATTTCATGCAATTGCCTGAAAAGCAAAATATGGCTTTTTGCTCGTAAAGTCAATGAGTTTTGTGGACATGGTGGTAGGATTGGAAAGGGTTTGAAAAGGTCTGAAAAGTGTTCCAGTATGAATGGGGTTCAAGGGGCCGGAGGTTCGAATCCTCTCATCCCGACCAGTAATAGCAACGGCTTGCGGGTAATTTCGCAAGCCGTTTTTTTGTTGTGCGCCCGGCAGGGCGCACTCAGTTGGAGATGCAAGTTCTCTCCTCGCCCGGCAAGGGGAAGAGTTGGCCGAACGGCAGGTAAGCGCAGACTCCGAGGGTGTCGCGGGTGACTGCGAATATAGGGGGCAGATAAAATAAGAAAATTGATTTTGCTGGGGCTACCAGCACCACCAGTCTCGCTATTGGCATTGGCAGCACGACAATCACCATCAATTCGGGCAAGAATCTGGTGCCGGGCATGTGGGTTATTTGTGCAGACACCACCTCCCCAGCACTTCGATGGCTGCGGCGCAAACTGCGCTGCATGCTTGTGGAGACAGTGGAAACGCGCCTATGCCCGCGCGATGAACCTGATGAAAGCGGGGTTGCAGGAGAACGGGCGTGGCCCATGGTGGAACAGCGGAGCCAGCCATATGAACGCGGCCTTCCCGAAAGCTTTCTTTGATCGTTTGGGGTCTGGTGTCGCTGCTCGATATGGTGCGACGATTCCAGTGTTTTTCATGAACCGCCGGATGCGGAACCGCACGTCCGGTGGTGTGGGAGAACGGCGGGGGTGACCCCGCCTCCTACCCGACCGTGGGGTGAGCGATGGGACTTGAACCCACGACCTCCGAGGCCACAACCCGGTGCTGCCACCAGCTGAGCTACGCTCACCATATGGGGGGATGTCCTCCCCGGAACCAACGCCCCCTATATAATCAATCGTTTTCTGTTTCGCAAGGGCAAAGTTGGAGATGCCGGGGCTTATAAATCTTTACTGCAGTGCTTGCACATCTTGGCCTGGGACTTGATGATCTCCATACAGTAGGGGCATTCCTTCCGGTGGTTGTTTTCCAGAAGCTGTTTTATGGACAGGTTGGCCTGCATCTCGATATCGCCATGGATGAACTTGTGGTTGCGGATCGGGTCGATGCAGTCGAGGTTGTTCAGGCCTATCAGGAGTTCGCAGGCCCGTTTGCGCGCCGCGAGGTCCGCACAGTTGTCAAGGACAAGACAGAGGGCCGGGGTGAGATTGTTTTCTGCCACACAGCTTTCCAGGTCTTCGGTATGCGTTTTTTCCTTACGGTGGCGTTCATTCTGCTTCTGGATGGCCGCAACATCAATCACCGATCCGGTAAAGGCGTCGGCGCCGCCCACCATCATGGTCATGCCTTTTTCCTCTCCCGGAAGCAGCATGTAGCGGCAGGAAGCATTATGGCCATAGCGTTCCTCAAATTGGTCCCAGCTTTTGGCGAACAGGGAACAGTCATTGTTCAGGCAGATGAACAGGATATCGGTTCCCCAGCCCAGGCCATCGCCGATGTGAAATGGCGGGGCCTCGCAGCAGGAAAGCCGCTCCTTGCAATAGGGGCAGTAGTGTTCTTCGCTGGCAAGTCTGATGCATCGTTCAATGTCCATGGCGATATCTCCTCCGTAGGCGCATGGCCTCTGGTGTCAGTATGGGGGGGTATTTACCGGTTTACTGGCGCTCCGACCCGGGGCGCTATTGCTTTGCCAGCTCACGAAGCCGGGGACGTGTTTTTAAAGGTGAAGACGAAAAAGCACACGCCAAGGAGCAGCAGGAACACAATAAGAGAAACTCGGTATTTCATTAAAAACTTCATCGTTGCAGAATAATGCACAATGCGAGGGAGGTCAACCGCGCAAGTGATTTTTCGCGACAACCGGGGTTTGGCTGGGGGCGGTTCCTGGCAATTCGTGTGTCGAGGATGAAATGCGCTTGAGTTTATCCGGCTGAACAGAGTACACTTTCACTCAAGGCGAGGGGGGGACGCAGGAGATGATCCTTGTGTTCTCAATGGGTTGCAGGAAAACTGGTTGACTTTTACGGGCATGGCAATTAAAGATGGTCTCGCAAAAAAAAATAAAGAACTAGAGCCACTGGGCCACAGGCCGATATTTTTCTGGATAGAGACACGAACGTACAGCACGGATTTTTCATTCGCTGCTTCTTTTTTACAAGATTGAGAATTTGGGGTTACTGAAGACGATTATGGCTAAGAAAGAGATTTCACGTTACGCGGGAGCAGGGGTTGATATTGATAAGGGCAACGCCTTTGTCGATGCCATCAAGCCGATTGTCGCCTCTACCTTCCGTCCCGGGGTGCTTACCGGCATCGGCGGGTTCGGCGGGCTATTCGCCCTGGGCAGCGGCAAGTTCCAGGATCCGGTTCTGGTGTCGTCAACCGATGGGGTCGGCACCAAGCTGAAGATTGCTGACATGTGCAACAAGCATGATACCATAGGCATTGATCTGGTGGCCATGTGTGTGAACGACATTATTGTTTGCGGCGCGCATCCCCTCTTCTTTCTGGATTATTTCGCCACCGGCGGGCTTGATCTCGGGGTTGCCACCGACGTGGTCAAGGGAATCGCCAAGGGCTGCGAGATTGCCAAATGCTCCCTGATCGGTGGGGAAACGGCGGAGATGCCCGGTCTGTATCAGGCCGGGGACTACGACATCGCCGGGTTCGTGGTTGGGATCTGTGAGCGCGACAAGCTGATTGACGGTTCCGAGATCAGCGTCGGCGACAAATTGATCGGTCTTGCCTCAAGCGGGGTGCACAGCAACGGCTTTTCCCTGGTGCGCAAGATCTGTTTCGAGGAGATGGGGCTCAGCGTCAATGACCGAATCGATGAATTCGGCTGTACCCTCGGCGAGGAATTGTTGCGACCGACCAGGATCTACAGCGAGACGCTGCTGAATCTGGTGAAAAACTTCAAGGTGAAAGGGCTGGTTCACATAACCGGCGGCGGCATTATTGATAATATCCCGCGGGTCTTGCCCAATGGCTGCAAGGCGGTGATTGACAAGAAGGGCTGGCAGGTTCTCCCGGTCTTTGATTTTTTGCAGAAAAACGGAAAAATCTCAGCCCATGAGATGTACCGCACCTTCAACTGCGGCATCGGCATGGTTGTGGTGGTTGATGCAAAACAGGTGGATGACTGTATGCAGCAACTGATAGCCCTGGGTGAGTCCCCTTATCTGCTCGGGGAGATTGACGCCATGAAGAAAAAGGATACCATGGCCGTTGAGATTGATTGCGGCTGATTTATTTTTTGTATAATTTTTGGTGCAAGGCCCACGGAAAACCCGTGGGCCTTTTTTGCTGCAGATTCAGCTGCCGCAGTCTTTGGTTCCGCCCTTGATCTTGTAAATGGCATGCTGCAAAGCGGGGAGCACGGCTTCCAGGTTTTCCCTGGCTGCCTTTTTGCTGCCCGGGAGGTTGATGATCAGGCTCTGTTTCCTGGTCCCGGCGATTCCCCGGGAAAGGATGGCGTTGGGGGTTTTTTGCAGGCTGGCCTGACGCATGGCCTCGCCGATGCCCGGGATTTCCCGGTCAAGAACCGCCCGGGTCGCCTCGGGGGTCAGGTCGCTGGGGGAAACCCCGGTGCCGCCGGTGCTCAGGATCAGGTCAATTTTTTTTTCATCCGCCCAGGCCCGGAGAGTTTCCTGTATTGTGGCGATCTCGTCCGGGACTATTGCATAGGCCACCACGGAAAATCCCTGTTCGCCGAGCATTGCTTGCAGTTGCGGGCCGCTGGTGTCTTCCCGCTCTCCGCGCGAGCCCTTGTCGCTGATGGTCAGTATGCCGCCGGTGTATGAGGCCATGCGCTGTCTCCTTCAAGCAGGTGATGTCCGCCTGCATAGTAATAAGAAAAAGCCAATGAAGTCAAGCAGCTAATCGGAATGCCTGTTGTCTTCTTCCTGGCAACCTGCTATTTTGGTCGGTGAAAATAAAGCCGCATCTGCAACATCGTTTGCCGGTGAGACGGGTTTTGCTGGATCGTATCAGTTTTTCGGTAACTTTTTATGAAAAAACCCGCACAGGATACAGGGAAAATAGCCAGGTCCGCCGGGACGGTCGGGGTGGCCGTGATGTGCAGCCGTGTCCTGGGGCTGGTCCGGGAGCAGGTTTTCGCCACGTTTTTCGGGGCGGGCTTTGCCTTTGACGCATTTGTAGTGGCCTTCCGCATCCCCAATCTCCTGCGGGATCTCTTTGGCGAAGGCGCTTTGAGCGCCGCTTTTGTCGCGGTTTTTTCCGATTATGAAACCAATAAGGGAGAAAAGGCGACCTGGGCCCTGGCGGGTAATGTCCTGGTCTTTGTCGGGATTCTGCTCAGTTGTCTCACCCTGTTGGGGGTCTTGTTTTCAGAGCAGATCGTTGGTTTCATGGTCGAGGCCGAGTTTGAGTCGATTCCGGGAAAAGTCGCGCTCACCACGCTTCTCTCGACGATCATGTTCCCCTTTCTTATTTTTATTTCCCTGTCCTCAGTGGTGATGGGGATTCTGAACACCAGGGGGCGTTTTTTCGTTCCGGCCCTGGCCGCGGGTTTTTTCAACCTGGGTTCGATCCTTGGCGGCTTAGGGTTTGCCATGCTCATGCCCCGGTTCGGCCAGCCGCCCATCGTTGGCATGGCCATCGGCACCCTGATCGGCGGCCTGCTCCAGCTTGCCTGTCAATTGCCCGCCCTGTTCAGGGCCGGATTCGTCTTTGTGCCGCAGCTTGACCTTCGTCATCCCGGCCTGCGCCGCATCATGAAACTCATGGCCCCGGCGGTGATCGGCCTTGCGCCGTTACAGATCAATGTGCTGATCAACACCTACTTTGCCTCCTCCCTGGCAGAGGGGAGCCTTTCCTGGCTCAGTTACGCCTTTCGCCTGTTCTGGCTGCCGGTGGGTCTTTTCGGGGTGGCTCTGTCCACCGCGACCCTGCCGGTGATTGCCCGGTATGCAGCGCTCAGGGATATGGACAGCTTGCGGGAAACCTATACCTCTTCGCTTACCCTGGCCTTCTCTTTAACCATTCCCGCCTCGGTGGGCCTGATGCTGCTGGGTGAGCCCATCACCAGAGTCATCTTTCAGCACGGCAATTTTGACAGCCTGGCCACCGCGAGAACCGCCGAGGCGTTGTCCTGTTATGCCGTGGGGCTTTTTGCCTATTCCTCGGTCAAGATCATGGTGCCGGTGTTTTACGCCCTGGATGAGACCCGGTATCCGGTGCTGGGCAGCTTTCTGACCATGGCGGTCAACGTGCTCCTGGTCTGGCTTACCATTGGATTTTTGCAGCACAAGGCCCTTGCCCTGTCCATCTCCTGCGCCATGATCCTGAATTTTCTTTTTCTGAGCACGGTATTGTACAGAAAACTTGCCGGGTATTCCCTGCGCTATCTTCTCGCCGGGCTGGGCAGGGTTCTGTGCGCCTCGCTGGCCATGGCCCTCTGGCTGTCCGGGGTGCAATATCTTCTTGCCCCTCTTGCCCTGGCCGGTTTCCCGGGAAGCGTTGCCGCGCTCGCGGTGGCTATTGTTACGGGAGTCGCGGTCTACGGCATGACGCTCTATGCCTTGCGGTTCAAGGAGTTGACCATGCTGGTGGAGCGGGTCCGCCAGCGTTTTGGCTGGGGAGGATGATGACTCCGGGCTTTAGGCCAACTGGCGCAGCAGACTGAGCTGGGCCATCAGGGCCGGGACTGCGGTATCGACCCGGAGGACACGGGCGCCGAGGCTGAATGGCACAAAGCCTTGCTCCTTGAATCGTTGCACTTCAAAATCAACCCAGCCCCCTTCCGGGCCGATGGCAAGGACCGCCCGTTGGGCAAGCAGGCCTCCGGCTGCCTGGACAATGGTCCGGTCGCCTTCCGGATGGGCGAGAAGCCGGATCGGGCAATCGGCCAGCAGTTCGGGCAGCAAATCTTCCACGAATGGCCGGAAGCGGGGATGGACGGAGATCTCCGGCAGTCTGGTGTCAATGGCCTGCTCAAGCCCAAGGAGCAGCGGTTCAGCAAAGGCGTTGTTCCGGATGAGGGTGGAGCTGAAAAAACTTTTTTCAACCCGGTTGGCGTTTGTCAGGAATATCCGGTCCACCCCCATGGAGACCGCCTGGGCCAAGACCCGTTTCAGCATGATCGGGCGTGGCACCGCCAGGATCAGGTCGGTGGGCGGGAAGGCCGGCGGTTCGGTGGCGAGATGCACCTGGAGCACAATGCTGTTGCCGTCCATCTCCAGGATGCAGCCGGTGCCGAGCAGGCCGCCCAGCACCCCGACCCGGACGCTGTCCCCGATTGTGCCGCGGAGGATCTTGCGGATGTGTTCGGCGCGGCGGCCGGTCAGGGTGACGTGGTGATCGGTCAGTTCCTGCGGATGGAGTAAAATCAGGTTCATATGGATATGGTATCAGCTTTTTTTTACAATCTGTTCATGACGGTAGGGGCGATTGTATTCGCTCCGGCTCTTTTCGTCAAAGCTATACTGACGCCCAAGTACCGCAACCGTTCCGGCAAGCGGCTCGGCTTCGCTCTTGGGGCAAGACCCGGCGGTTCCGCTCCGGCCTTGCCCCGTATCTGGGTGCATGCCCTGTCCGTCGGCGAGGTGGCTTCCGCCCGGAATCTGGTGCAGGAGCTGCGGCGGAATTATCCCCAGGGGATCATCATTTTTTCCGCGGCCACCCGGTCCGGGGAATCTTTTGCCCGTGCCATCCTCCGGGAACATGTCGATTGTTTCGCACCCTTTCCGTTTGATCTGCTCTGGAGCGTAAAACGCCTGGTTTCCTGGGTGAAGCCCGATCTTTTTGTCCTGGTGGAGACAGACTTCTGGCCGAATTTTCTGAGGGAGCTCAACCGGCGGGGTATCCCCTGTCTTCTGGTCAATGGCCGGGTCTCGGAAAGCTCCCTGGTCAGATACCGCAGGTTTCGCTGGCTCTTCAGGCCGCTTTTTAATTCCTTTCAAGCCCTTGCCATGCAGACGGAGCAGGACGCCATCAGCATGCGTCAGCTGGGGGTTGACCCCGCGCGCCTGGCGGTTCTCGGTAATCTGAAATACGATGCGGCCCTGTCCGGAAGCTGCGTCAAGGCAGGGCTTGACCGGGCCGCGTTGCAGATCCCGGAACAGGCTCTGGTCTGGGTGGCGGGCAGCACCCACCGGGGAGAGGAAGAGATTATTTTTGCTGCGTTTCAAAAGCTTGCCCGTTCCTGTGCAAATCTCTTTCTGGTCGTGGCGCCGCGGAATGTGGAGCGGGGCGCCGAGCTTGCGGCCATGGCGGCCCGGCGCGGTCTTTCGGCCTTCCGCCGTTCGCTCGGCGGAGCGGGGGAGGGCTCGGTCTTGATCCTCGATACCCTGGGGGAATTGTCATCGGTATACGATTTGTGCGATGTGGCCTTTGTCGGCGGCAGCCTGGTGCCGGAACGGGGCCATAATCCGCTGGAGCCCGCGGTTTATGGGAAGCCGGTGTTGTTCGGGCCGTTCATGGAGGATTTTGCCGAAATCAGCCGCGATCTCCTTGCGGTCGGCGGGGCCAGGCAGGTTCACGATGCAGAGGGGCTTTGCGCCGGACTTTCCCTTCTGTTGGCCGATCCTGCGGAGCGGGAGCGGACAGGGCGGCAGGCGCAGGGTTTGATTGCCTCCAGGCGCGGAGTCACCGAGGCGCATATCGCGCTGATCCGTGGGATATTAGCGCGGGGGGCGAGAGGATGAAACAGCTGCTTGCCGTCCTGTTTCTGATTGGGCGCCTTTTTTCGCCGGGGTACAGCCTGGTCATGGTGCTGCGCGCCTTTTTGTACCGGAAAAATATCCTGTTAAAATCCCAGCGTCTGTCGGTGCCGGTCATCAGCATCGGCAATCTCACCCTGGGGGGCACCGGGAAAACGCCCATGGTGCGCTATGTGACCCGCTTGCTCTTGGACAGGGGGTTGCGGCCGGCCATTGTCAGCCGTGGCTATGGCGGAAAGGCTACCGGCATGGTGAATATCGTTTCCGATGGCGCAAGGATACTGCTCTCGCCGGATATGGCCGGGGATGAGCCTTTCATGCTGGCCGAGGCGCTGCCTGGGGTCCCGGTCCTGACCGGTTCGGGAAGAGCGCGGGTTGCCAGGCATGCCATCCGGGAGTTCGGGGTGAACCGCATCGTCATGGATGATGGTTTTCAGCATCTCGCCGCAAGGCGTGATCTTGACCTGGTTTTGTTCAGCGCCAGGACGCTCCTTGGCAATGGTCGGGTTTTTCCGGGTGGTGCATTGCGGGAGCCGGTCTCCGCCCTGGGGCGGGCCCATGGCTTCGTCATTACCGGGGTTGACAGCGGCAACCGTTCCGGGGTGGAGGATTTTCAACGGTGGCTGCAGGGAGCCTTTCCGGGAAAGCCTGTATTTGTGGGGGAGTATCTGCCCGCAGGGATTTGGCACAGCAGGCAGGGCAAGGCTTGTACCCTTGCCGAGGCCCGGAAAATGCCCGTGTTCGCTTTTGCCGGGATCGCAAATCCGGACGCCTTCCGCCAGACCCTGCGGCAGGAGGGATTTTCCCTTGCCGGGTTCAAGGAGTTCAAGGACCATCATGGCTATACGGCGCAGGATGTTGCGGCTCTTGTCGCAGCAGCTGAGGCGCACGGGGCCCAGGCGCTTATCACCACGGAAAAGGATTTTGTCAAGCTCCGGCCCTTTTTTGGGGAGTTTCCCATCCTGGCCCTGACCATCGAACTTCGTATGGGCCAGGGCTTTGATCTGTTCATGGCCGATCGGCTTTGCGAGCAGTCCCTGTAGCTGCGGCTAAAAAAACACGGGCCCAGGGAAGGCGGATATTTTGGGGGTGTGGTTTTTCTGCAACAGTCTGGCTGGTTCCGGCTTCGCGCCGTTTGTGATTTATTCCTGTAACATCCCGAAACTAAATGATTTTCTTATTTTTTCGTCCGAGGTGGTTGCGGTGGTCTGTTTTTTGCATTTGCTCCATTTGGTTTCGGTATCGTTGTGAAATACACACAGACCAGGAAAAGAGTGTTCTTCATATGGATTCATTACAGCACACCATCAAAAGGCCGGTAAGCTTTGCGGGCATTGGCCTCCATTCCGGCAAGGTCGCCACCCTCTCCATTCTGCCCGGCGAGGAGAACAGCGGGATTCGCTTTGTCCGCAGTGATATGCCGCAGGCCGCGCCAACCCCGGCCTTCATGGACCGGATCATTGATACCAGGCTTGCCACCACCATCGCCACCGAGGATGAGGCGATGATCGCCACCACGGAACATCTGCTGGCCGCGCTTTTCGGCATGGGCATCGACAATGCGGTGGTCGAGCTGGATGGCCCCGAGGTGCCCATCATGGATGGCAGCGCCGGCCCCTTTGTCCATGTGCTTAAAAGGGTGGGCCGCCGTCGGCAGAACGCCTGCAAGTGGATGCTCAAGGTGAACAAGGAAATCTCCTATTCCGAGGGTGATTCCTTTGTGAAGATTCTGCCCTATGATGGGTTCAAGGTCACCTGCGAGATTGAGTTCAACCACCACCTGATCAGGAAGCAGACCTTCTCCAGTGAGCTGACCCCCCAGAAATTCGCCCAGGAGGTTGCCGCGGCCAGAACCTTCGGTTTCCTGGATCAGGTCGAGAAGCTCAGGCAGAGCGGGCTCGCCCTGGGCGGCTCCCTGGAAAACGCCGTGGTTATCGACGATGATGGCATAGTCAATGCCGAGGGGTTGCGTTTTGCCGATGAGTTCGCCAGACACAAAACCCTTGACGTGATCGGCGATCTGGCGCTGCTGGGCTTCCCCCTGCTTGGTCATGTCGTGACCAGGAAATCAGGGCATGGCCATCATTTTTCCTTGATGAAGCAGCTTGCCGCCCAGCCTGAGCGGTGGGACCTGATCGCCTATGAGAAAGAAGGGGGGAACCGGGTGCTGGAAAAGGTAGTCTTGAGCACCAAGGAGGCCGGCGACAAGCTGTTGTCCTATCTGTTGCCGCCCAGCATCGCCCTTGCCGGGCAACCCTGCTTTGCCTGAACGATTAAGCCTCTCCAGAGAGGAACGACCCGCGGATGTTGCAAAATTCCGCGGGTTTTTTTACGCCCGACGGCTGGGGGGTGTTTCCGCCGGCGCTTGGCCGCCACTGCTTTCCGCGAATCCTGCTTGCAATGGCGGGGGAAATTGGTACGATGCTGCATTATCAGTATTGTTGATCCAACATGGCCGAGTTTTTCAAGTCCGGCCTGACTAAGCCGTCGTAATACAATAATGCCGTCATCCGGATGACCAAAACGGCGTAAAGAGCTGTAACGAAATGATCAAGAAAACACTTGTTTCGTAACGGCTCTTAACCATGAGGAGCAGGGTATGGGTTTTTCAGGAAAACTTGGCTTTGTCGGCGGGGGGCTGATGGCCGAAGCCCTGATCAAGGGCATAACAGGGGCCGGGCTTGTTCAGGCCGGACAGATTCTGGTCGCAGATCCCAGCAGTGCCCGGCAGGCGTTGTTGCAGCAAGAATATAAGGTTGCGGCGGTTGCAGAGGCCACTGCTGTCTGGGCGGAGTGCAAGGTTGTTATTCTCGCGGTAAAACCGCAGGTGATAGGCGCAGTCCTCAGCGATTCCCGTGAAAAGATCCAGGCCGCCCATCTGCTTATCTCCATTGCCGCCGGTATTCCGCTGGCCGTGCTGGAAGGCGCGGTTTCCGGGCGTGGCTGCCGGGTTATCCGGGTGATGCCCAACACCCCGGCCATCGTGCTCAAGGGCGCGTCTGCCTTGAGCCCCGGCCAGGGGGTGAGCCCTGAGGATCTGGCCGTGGCCACCAGCATCTTCGATGCGGTCGGCGTAAGCTTTGTGCTGGACGAGGCCTATCTCGACGCGGTTACCGGCTTGAGCGGCAGCGGCCCGGCCTATGTGTTCACCTTTATCGAAGCCTTGATCGACGCCGGGGTCAAGGTGGGGTTGGCCCGGCCCGTGGCGCAGAGCCTGGCTCTGCAAACGGTGCTTGGCTCCGTTCTGCTGGCGCTGGACGGGAGCAGACATCCCGCCGAGTTGCGGGCCATGGTGACCTCGCCCGGCGGCACAACCATTGCCGGTCTGCATGAGCTTGAAAAGGGGGCCTTCCGGGCTCTCATCACGAACGCGGTGGAGGCCGCCACCAACCGCTCCTGCGAACTCGGGCGGCTTGTGGTCTCCGGCGCTGGCAAGCCGTCGTAACAAAATAACCTTGCCGTCTGGCTGGAAAGAACGGCATAAGGAACGGTAACGGAACAGTGCTGGTAAGCTATTCCGTAACGGCTCCTGAATAGATTGGGATTGTAATGGAAATCCATAAGGTTGGGATCATCTGCAAAAAAGATTCGACCGCCGCCCTGGGAATGAGCAGGGAACTGCTCTCCTGGCTGGGTGAGCGGGGTATTTCAGCCGAGGTCGATAGCATTGCCGATGATATGGACCTGCTTATCATTCTGGGCGGGGACGGCACCCTGCTCCATGTCGCGGACCAGGCGAGCCGACTGCAAGTGCCGGTGGTCGGCGTGAATCTCGGCGATCTCGGGTTCCTGACCGAAGTGGCGGTCAGCGAGCGCTATGAGGTTCTGGAAGGGATTCTGGCCGGGCAGATGGTTGTTGAGGAAAGGCTGATGCTCAAGGCCAGGATTCATCGCGGCGGCGAGACGGCTGGCTGGCGCCATGCCCTGAATGATGTCGTGATCAGCAAGGGCAGCGCTGACCAGTTGGTTCAGCTGAGCACCTGGGCCGACCAGGAGTACATCACAACCTACCGGGCGGATGGCCTGATCTTTTCCACGCCCACCGGCTCCACGGCCTACAACCTTTCCGCCGGCGGGCCCATCGTCAATCCGGCCTTGCAATCCATCCTGGTTACGCCGATCTGTCCGTTCATGCTGGAAAGCCGTCCGGTGCTTCTCCCCGCCGTGGTCTGTCTTACAACCAGACTTGCCGAGCGGGCCAACGCGGTGAAGGTCATTGTCGATGGCCAGCCTGCCTGGGAAATGTCGGCCAGCGACACCCTGGAGGTGGTGGCCTCGGAAAGGCCCCTGCGGCTCATCTGCTCCCCCCAGAAGGATTATTTTGAAATCCTGCGCAACAAGCTGAACTGGGGCGGGCGGGCAGGCGAGGTGTGGAAAAACAAGCGGTGATGGGCGCGGCTTGAGATAATAAAAAAGCGGAAGCCTCCTTGTCGTGGGGCCTCCGCTTTTTTGTTGTAAAGTTCCCCCTCCCCTGCGGGAGGGGGAACTATTGGTTAACGCTAATCCTTCTCTTCAAGCTTGTGGGCCAGGGCTTCCCGCTCTTCCTGCATGGCGATCTTTCCGGCCTCAATGGCTTCGCTGAGGGTTCTTTTCTTCTCGTCGAGAAATTCCTTTCCTTGCGCGGCAAGGTCCGTGCCCCGGCTGATGAGTTCCTTGCCCCTGGCGATCATGTCCTTGCTCCGCTCAAGGGCGGTTTCTTTGTATTCCTTGAAATCATCAGGGAAGGTCTTGGTTCTTTCCTTCAGCTCGGCCCCATAGTCGGCCAGCATTTCCCGGGTTTCCTGACCGGTCTTCGGGGCGGTTAACAGGGCAATGGCCGCGCCGACAACGGTACCGGCCAGGAAGGCCAATACTGCCGTGCTGGAATTGTCGCAATTGTCTCTGCTCATATCAGTCTCCTTTTTTGGGTGTTTTCCATGATCGGTTGAGGAAATGTGAGAAGGCCATGATCCCGGCGCTGAAACCGCCTATCTGGGTGATAAAGGGGCGTACCGTTTCCTTGAGCATGGTGCTTGTGGTGAGCAGGGTGTCCGCCGATTTTTGAGCGGTATAGATGACTGCATCCATCTTCTCCAGCTTGTCGCTCAAGGAAATGGAGAGGAGCTGGATTTCGTTGGCCGCCTCGGTCAGGGACTGGCACAGCGGGTCCACATGCGTGTTCAAGGCCTCGATGAAGACCTCGGTTTTCTGCAAGGTGCGCCGGAACTGCAGGAAGGTTGGCACCAGGGCAATGGCAATGGCAAAAAGGCTTACGGCGCTGAGCAGGGAGAAAAAATCTGAAGAGGTCACTTCCGTTACTCCTGTGTGAGCCAAGGATATATGTAAAACATCATATTTTTATAATAGAGGGGTTTCCTCGGAGCTGCAAGGGGAAAAGCCAACAGGGGAAAAGCCATTGGCCCGGTCAAGACAGGTCAGGTGCCTTCCTGTCTACATCGGCCGTAGCAAGAATGGCGAGAACCAAGATCAGCCAGGTTTTTGAACCATGCATGTTCAAAGGAGATTCGAACCGTGGCACACCATAACGCAATTCTCAGGCAAATTGTTGCATTTCTTCCGAGACATGAATTCGACGCTCTTGCCAAAGACCATCATCAGGGCCAAAAAATCCGGTCGTTTACCCGCTGGACTCAGTTCATGGTCATGTTCATCGGCCAGCTCTCCGGCCGCAAAAGCCTGCGGGATATCGTCATGAACGTGGCTGCCCAGTCAAGCAAGCTGTATCATCTGGCCATCAGGCCCTGTTCCAGGGCTACCCTGGCCAGAGTGAACGAGAAGCAGTCGGCTTCCCTCCATGAGGCGGTGTTTTTCAAGCTCCTTGAGCGCTGCCGGCATTTTGCCCCGGCCCATCGCTTCAAGTTCAAAAGCAAGCTCTATCTGCTTGACGCCACCACCATCGACCTCTGCCTCTCCCTGCACGGCCCAAAACGGCCAGGCCGCAAAGCGGAAGGCATCAGCCAAAGCTGGGAGATTCTCCCTGGCAGGATTCCCGAACTCCCTCCGCATGGTCTGCTACCGTGACACTGAGACCGGGAAAGAGCTGCGCTTCGTCACCAACGCCGATTACTTGAGCGCGATATTGCAGTCTTGACTCCAGCCATAATTCATTTCGTGCAGTGTTTGATTATTATCATGCATTCAGGTTATGCTATTGTCAATACTGTTTTTTCTCCGGCGGCGGCGCTGCAGGAACACATACCCGTAGATCACCAGGTTTGCCGCGATAAGAGTCATGCCAAGCAGGTAGCGCAGCTCAATGGTGAGGTTCTCGGGATAGAGAAGCAGGGCAACGTAATGCTCGATGAATCCTCCAGCATAGCCCGCCTCGCCGCCTCGTTCCCGCAAAAAGTTCTCCAGCGGCGTAAGCGGACAGACCCAATCCGCCCATTCGATCACCACCCCCCAGAGCACGGCGGCAAGATGCACCCGGAGGAGGGAGGGGCGGCGCAGCACCAGCAAGCCCCCCAGCACGGTAAAAAGGGTGAAGGCGAGATGGAGCAGGAGAATACAGTCGGCGGCTATGCGGTAGATCATTGTTTGTGGATTATCTTTGACGGACTCGTAACAACTGCCCTTCGACAGGCTCATGGCGAACGGACATTGTCTTAACGTATTGATATTCCTTCTCCCTCTGCGGGAGAGGGCCGGGGTGAGGGGGAGTGCCCCATGTGAGGCGGGCGGCATCTTCACCCAACCCCCCGTCAAGGGAGGGGGAGACTTTGTCGCGTTGGCGCGCGGACACACCCCTCACCCCTTGAGTTTCTCGTAGATGGCCTCAAACTCCGAGACGTTTTTTTTAAAGACCGCAAGCACCTGCGGGTCGAAATGGCTGGGCATGGTCCTGCCGTCGCCCTCAATGATGATGCCGCATGTTGTCGCGTGGTCAAAGGGGGGCTTGTAGCACCTGGCGTTTCGCAGGGCATCGTACTGGTCGGCAAGGTTCATGATCCGGCCGGCGGTGGGAATCTGTTCGCCGGCCAGGCGGTTGGGATAGCCGCCGCCGTCCCACCGTTCATGGTGCGACAGGGCGATTTCCGCCGCCATGGTAAGGCGCGGATGGGCACCGAGTATTTTGGCGCCGTAGAGCGGGTGCTGCCTTATCTGCGCGAATTCCTCGCCGGTGAGCTTGCCGGGCTTTTTCAGGATATCCGGATGAATATGGATCTTGCCCACGTCGTGCATCAGGGCCTGCAGTCTGATGATGGAGACGAACTTGTCGGACAGCCCGAGTTTGCCGGCGATGAGGGCGCAGTACTCTCCCACCCGCAGGATGTGGTTGCCGGTATCCTCGTCGTTGGCCTCGGAGGCTCTGGCCAGGGCGTGGACCGTGTAGGCGAAGGCGTCTTCCGTCTCGCTGATCTGGTCGGCGATGGATTTCATGAACAGGGTCTGGGTCACCAGACTTTCGATGGCCGAGGCGTCGTATCTGGTCACCTCCCGGCCGTAGTTGACCGCCACCACGCAGATGGACCTGCCCAGATAACAGACCAGGTTGCTGATGGGGAAATCGAAGGCCCGCAGCTGTTCCAGGCAGAGCCGGTGCTCGCCCTCCATCTCCGCGAGCTCCGGCTGGTTGCAAAAGAATATCTCTTCCCGTACTTCGGAAAGATCAGGTGATATCTCCAGGGCCAGCGGGGTCCGGGTGAGCGTGCCGGAAACAACTTCATACCGATGCCAGCCGCTTTTCCCCGAGCCGTTGGCGGCGTGAACCAGCATGGTCTTGGGCCTGCCGAGTATCTCGTCCTGCCGTCTGATGATCTGGCCGACCATGCGGTCGATCTTGTCCTGCAGGTCGAATTCGAGCGGTTCAAAGGTCTGGACGAGCTGTCTGGCAAAGGAGGTCATGCCGAGGATCGTGGTGTAGCTGTCGTTGAGCCTGTCCTTGAGTTTCTTGACCTTGAGCAGCATCCTGACCCGGGCCAGGACCTCTGTCTGGTCAAAGGGCTTTGCCAGGTAGTCATCGGCCCCGGCCTCGATGCCCTGGATGCGATCCTTCTTGGCGGAAAGGGCAGTGATCATGACCACGGGGATGTCCCGCAACCCCTCATCGCCCTTGATCCGGCGGCAGACCTCAAAGCCATTTATGCCGGGCATCATGACATCGAGGAGGACCAGGTCGATGGGCAGCGCGTGCAGCCACTCCAAGGCCTCCTTGCCGCTGGCCGCCCCGATCACCTCATGGCCATGAGCCATGAGAATCGCCTCCAGCAGCTTGATGTTGACGGGTTCGTCGTCCACACAGAGAATCCTGGCCTTGTTGGTCTCCATTATACGCTCCTGTCCATTCGCATGGGTGTTGTCCGAGCAGCTCTAACTTGAATAACATTCCCCCCTAGGAGTCTAGGCCTACCTGCGGAGGAGCCAGGGTCAGGGTGGGGGGAAACTCCCTCTCCTCCCCTGCGGGAGAGGGCCGGGGTGAGGGGGAGTTTCCTCCATGTGCCGCTCGGCATTTTTACCCACCCTCTTCCCATCAAGGGGGAGCTTAACTGGTGCCCATCCGGAAACGGCCCTTTCGTCCGGTTGCCGCGTTGTTCAGTCGCCGAAAAATGCTCACGTACCCCATGTACGCTCCGCTTTTTCGTCTCTATCGCGCCTTGCTCTCGAACGAAATTGCTTGTTTCCGGACGGACACTAACTATCCTCGCCCAAATGCTTTTTGATCATTGCCGACAACTGCCGTGTCTCCACCGGTTTGGCGAGATACCCGTTAAACCCCGCCTGCAACACTTTTTCTTTGTCGCCGCTCATGGCAAGGGCGGTGACGGCGATAATCTTCATGTCCTGCAACCCAGGATCGCTTCGCAATATCTTGACGGCGGTATACCCATCCATCACCGGCATCTGGATGTCCATGAGAATCAGATGTGGCCGGTGTTCCCGCGCCAGGCGGAGGCCCTCCTTACCGTTTTGGGTCGTAATCACCGAGTAGCCGAGGTATTCCAGGACATCCCGCATGAGGATCATGTTCTTCTCGTTGTCTTCCACGACCAGGATTTTCTTGGCCATTTTGTCTCCTCCCCTGCTGTCGGTCAACCGATTACCCTCCTGACCGTGGCGATGAACTCCTCCTTGTCAAGCCTGCCCTTTTCCAGCACGGCCTGGGCTCCCTGCGAAAGCAGCTTGCTCTTTTCCTCCTGGGAAAGCTCCATGGCGGTCAGGACAATGACCGGTGTCCCGGCGGTTTTTTTCTGGGATCGCAGCGCCGCAAGGGTCTCGAAGCCGTTCATTATCGGCAGCATGAGGTCAAGGACGATCAGCCCCGGCGGATCTTTTTTGGCGGCCGCCACCCCGTCCCTGCCGTTGGCTGCTTTGGCGACCGAAAAGTCTGCGGCGGCCAGGGCCGTTTCCACAATGCTCGCGGCAAGGGGATCGTCTTCGATGACCAGGGCGGTTTTCGCCTGCGCCCCTGTCCGCCCTGTTTTCTTGTGCAATGGGTCCGGTTGCGCTTGTCCGGGTTGCTTGGCCGGGATGGTGAAGATGAAGCTGCTGCCCTTGCCCGCTTCGCTTTCCACCCAGATCCTGCCGCCGTGCAGTTCGATCATCTTTTTGGTCAGGGCCAGGCCAAGGCCGGTTCCCTCATATTGTTTGGCATAGGGGGATTCAAGCTGGGCAAAGGACTGGAAGAGTCTGCCGATATCCTCCTGTCTGATGCCGATCCCCGTATCCGTTACGGTTATTTCGAAGGACGAAGGACGACCGCTCGCTTTGCTCGCTGGGACGAAGGACGATTTTTCCTCCATCCCCTCTCGTCCTTCATCCTTCATCAAGCGCGCGGTAACGCGCACCGCTCCGCCTTCGGAGGTAAACTTCACGGCGTTGCTCAGGAGGTTGAACAGGATCTGTTTGAGTTTTCTTTCGTCCGCCTCGATGAGCTCCTCAGCCAAGGCGGAGTCAAGATCAAGCTCCATGGCGATGCCATGCTTGATGGCCTTCTCCTTGAGCATGTTCATGGACGACTCAAGCAGGTTTTTCAGGGGAAAGCTGGAGGCCTCCAGGGTCATCTTGCCGGCCTCGACCTTGGCCAGATCGAGGATGTCATTGATCAGGGCCAACAGGTGCCTGCCGCTGCCGAGGATGTAATTGACATACTCCTGCTGTTTCTCGTTGAGCGGGCCGAAGAGTTGATCCTGCAAGACCTCCGAGAAGCCGAGGATGGAATTCATGGGGGTCCGCAGCTCATGGCTCATGTTGGCGAGGAAGTCGGACTTGGCCTTGTTTGCGGTATCAGCCGCAATTCTGGCGATTTCAGCATCCCGAAGACTTTTTCGCTCCGTGATATCTCCGAATATGACAACCATACCGGTAATTTTGCCATCCATCTTTAACGGAGTTGCCACATATTCCACCGGAAAACCGGCGCCGTCTCTCTTCCAGAACACTTCGTTAACGGCCCTATATGTCCGGCCTTTTCTGCAGGCCTTCATAATGGAACACTCTTCTTCAGGATAGGCAGCGCCATCCGGCTTTGAATGATGCCATGTTGCATGCCTGGACAGCCCTATCACCTCATCGGCTGCATAGCCAAGCATCTTTTCAGCGGCCGGATTCATAAAAGTGATCCTCCCCTCCAGGTCCTGACCAATAATCCCCTCCCCAGCCGCTTGCAGGATCAATTCATACTGCCGCCTCAGCCGTTCAACTGTATCCTCAGCCTGCCTGCGCTCCACAAGCTCCAACTGGAGCCGCTCATTTGTCTCAACGAGTTCAGCGGTCCTTTGACTCACCAGTTCTTCGAGCCGTTCGTTCAGCATTCTCATTTCATTTTGTGTCTTAATCAGTTCAATGTTCTGGTGGTAGGCGTTTTCGTATGTTGAAAGCAGGAGATCCAGGATCTGGAGGCGTTCGGCGGTGATGAAGAAGTTCTCTCCGGAGAAGAACACATTGATGCCCATCTCGGCCATCGCGTTCTTGCGCAGCTCGAAATTCGATAACAGATACTGAATGCGGTTGATGAGGTGTTTCTCGTCATAGGGCTTGGGGATGAAGTTGTTGGCCCCGCATTCCAGGCCCTTGATGACGTCTTTCGGATCGGACAGCGTGGTCAACAGAATAACGGGGAGGTGCTTGAACCGCCCGTCGGCCCGCAACTGCTTGCAGAACTCATAGCCGTCCATCTCCGGCATCATAATGTCGCTGATGACAATCGTTGGCCTGAGCCCCTCCTCCAGAAGGCGTAACGCCTCTTTCCCGTTGATCGCGGCCGAGACCTGAAATCCCGCCTTTTCGAGAGTATGCTGCAACTGCAAGGCCTGCGTCGGGCTGTCCTCCGCAATCAATATACTGATCTTCTCACTCATTGTTGACTCCCCTTATTGTAGAGGGACGAGGGACGATCGTTCGCTTTGCTCACTCGGACGAGGGACGATTTCATCCGTCGCCTCCTCGTCCCTCGTCCATCATGCTTTCAACACCAGACTCACCAGCGTTTCCACTATCCTCTCGGGCGGCAGGACATATTGTGCCGCCCCAAGTCTCACAGCCTCTCCGTTCATGCCGAAGACCACCGAACTTTCCCTGTCCTGCGCGACCGTTACCGCGCCCATGTCCCGCATCGTCTTCAACTCCTCGGCCCCGTCCCTGCCCATGCCGGTGAGGAGCACGCCCACAGCCTTTTCACGAAACACCCTTGTCGTTGCCTTGAAGAGGTGGGCGACCGAAGGCTTCAGTCCGTTGTCCGGGGGGGCATTGTTCAGAACGATGCGGCCTCCGTGGTCAACCTCCATGTGCGCATTGTCAGGGGCCACGTAGACCTTTCCCGGCAGACAGTTTTCGCCGTTTTCAGGTACGCGGACGATGAACCCCGTGGTGTCGGAAAGCCATGAGGCAAAGCCTGCCGTAAAACCCTGGGTAATGTGCTGCACGATGGTTATCGGCACAGGGAGATTTTTCGGCAACCCCGCCAGAATGGTCTGAATTACAGGCGGGCCGCCTGTGGATGCGCCGATTGCGATCATCCTGATTTCCCGCCTTGCGATCTCATTTTCTTTTTTTATGATAACTTCTCCGGCAGGCGCTATCCTGGGCCTGCGTGTGATCACCTTTATGTCGGACAACGCCTTTACCGTGTTAATGAGCTCGCGGGCCTGTTTTTCGTACAAAGGGTGTCCGATTCCCACCGGTTTTGCCATGATGGAAAGCGCTCCTGCCTCTATTGCCCGGAATGATTTGGTGATCTCGGAAGGATCGTATGAGGAACTGACAATAATGATGGGAACCGGCGTGTTTTCCATTATCCTGCGGGTCGCCTCAAACCCGTTCATCCCCGGCATGACTATGTCCATGGTGATGATATCCGGCTTCAGGCGGGCTGTCATAGCAATTGCTTCCTCGCCGTCTGATGCAATTCCCAGGACGCTGATAGCAGGGTCCGAGGAAAAGATATATGACAACATCTGCGATACAACCTGCGAATCGTCAACGATCAGTACTCGTATCATGTCGCCGCCTTTATTACGATGGAAGGGAGGACGAGGGACGAAAGGACGATGGACGCGGGACGCGGGGTGAAAACGTCCATCGTCTTGGTGAGCAAAGCGAACGGTCGTCCATCGTCCTTTCGTCTCTCGTCTTCATATCAGTCTTCTTATCACTTCCAGCAGGTTGCTCTGGTCAAAACTGCTCTTTACGATATAGGCGTTTGCGCCTACCTCTATCCCGCGTTTTTTGTCCTCGGGAGTTTCCAGCCCGGTCACGATCACGACAGGGAGTTCGCCATATCTCTTGTCAGCCCGTATCTTTTCCGTTAACTCAAAACCATCCATCCTCGGCATTTGTATGTCCGAGACAACGAGATCAAACCCGCTTTCGCTGAGCTTTGTGAACGCATCAACTCCGTCCATGGCCGCCGTTACGTTGTAGCCGGCGGATTCAAGGATGTTCACAAACAGCGTCCTTGCGGTAATGGAATCTTCCACCACAAGGATTGACTGAGTTTGTGCCTCCTTTTTCCCTTTTTCAACCGCAGCCATTTTTACTCCGGTTGCTGATATCTTAAGGGCGGACTTTATCAGGTCCGGGACATTCAGTATCGGTATCACCCTGCCCGAGCCCAGCACTGTCGCCCCCGAGATGTTGCGGACGCGTGAAAGCTGATTGCCGAGGCTTTTCAGGAGGATCTCATCCTCGTACAGCGTCTCGTCAATGGCAAAGGCCAGGTATTTGTCACCGACGGCCAGCACCATCACACAAAGAAGGGCATCTTCCCCGGCAGAGGGCTTCGGCGGAAGTTCAAGAACCTGATCCAGTCGCACCAGCGAGACCGCCTTGCCGTTCAACGGGATCGTTTCCCTGTTTTCGACCGTCTGCACCTCCTGCCACGGAATACTTTGTACCCTTTCGACATGCATGGTAGGGACCGCAAAGACCTGACCGCCTGTCTGAATCAGTATGCCCCTGAAGGTCGCGAGGGAAAGCGGCAGCAGGATGCTGAAGGTCGTCCCTTCGTCAGGGGCGGTTTGTATGGATATCGTTCCACCCAATTTTTCTATCTTCTCCCTCACGATGGCCATTCCCAGGCCTCTCCCCGAGACGGTCGTGATCATAGAGCTCGTGGTTATGCCCGATTCGTAGATCAGGGCGAGCGCATCTTCCCTGCTGAGGGCTGCGGCCTGCTCTTCCGTGATGACCCCTTGTTTCAGCGCGCTCCCCTTTATCCTGTCAATGCTTATGCCGGCCCCGTCGTCCGCAATGCTTATCTCGATCTTGCCGCTGTCTTTTTGGGCAACCATGATCTTCAGGCTGCCTTTTTCAGGCTTCGTTTTCCGTTTTCTTGTTTCTTTTGTTTCCATGCCGTGATCAATGCTGTTTCTCACCAGATGGCTGAGCGGGTCTTTGATTTCCTGAAGAATCCTTTTGTCTATCTCTATGTCGCCGCCCTCCATAACAAAGTCTATCTCTTTGCCTTGCTCGCGGGAGATGTCGCGGACAAGCTTGGGGAATGTGCCGATCATTGAAGAAAACGGGAGCATCATAACGTTCTTCATATCGTCAAGCAGGTTGTCCACCATGCCGTCGATGGAGCGGAAATCCTCATCAGCGGTTTTCCTGAGTCCGAGAAGTTTGCTTTCGAGGTTTCTGCTGAAGTGTTGGTTCCATTCAATGAATTCCTTTGTTCTTGCCGAGTCGGCAAAGCCCGCCATTGGAAAGGACCCGGTCTTTACGACAGTCGCGTGATTACTTTTGAGGTCTTCGGAGATGAATTTTGACCATTGCTCTTTCCATGCGTCAAACAGTGTCTTAAGCTCTCTTGCCAGTTTTGCCTGCCGGCGCACAGCGAGTTTTGCCGAGACAAGCTCTTCAGCCTTGAGAAGAAGAGAGTCAAGTTTTGCCGCCGGAATTCTGATTGTCTCAGAGCTTGGGTATGCCTTTTCGGTTAAAGTGGCAGGCTGAGGAGGGGCATTGATTTTTTTCGCGCCCGGTTCTTTACGCGCAGGAGGAGGCAGCCCCCCTTTCGCGGCATCCGCAAGCTTCTGTTTTATTGCCTGGACTCCTGCCTGGCCTTCAGGCGAAAGGGCCGTGTCAGGGACAGAGAGCAGCCTGTTGACGATATCCGTCGCATCGTTCATCTGGTCGAAAAAGGGCGTGGACAATTCCATTTCCCCGCGCTTGAGCGCGGCGAAAAGGCTTTCCATGGCCTGGCAGACCATTTCAATATTGGAGAGATTGACTGAGCGGGCAGCGCCCTTCAGGCTGTGCGCTTCTCTGAAGACAACCTCGATTATCTCCTTTTGCCTGTCCGGCGGGGGCTGCTTTTCAAGTTCTATCAGACCCGAGGATATTGCGGAGATATGCTCTTCCGCCTCGGCCCTGAATGTCGCAAGAAGCCTTTTTAGAAATTCTTCATCCTGTGTCATGGCAACTCCTCTCGACCCTCACACCCTAATACCGCGCCACCATCTGTTTCAGTTTCATGCCGAGTTCATGCAGGTTTTTGGTGGATTCCTCCGACTGCCTTGTGCTCGAGACTATCTGCTCCGTGGCCTTCTTGATGCTTTCCATTGCAGAGGAGACCTGGTCTATGCCTGCCACCTGTTCGTTCGTGGATACCGATATCTGCATTGCAGCCTGGGCTGCTTTCACAATATCTTCCGCCATCCTGCCGATGGAATCCCCGGCTGTCTGTGATTGATTCAGCCCTGCCTCAACCGCCTTGGCGCCCTGTTCTGTCGCCATCACCGCCCCGCTTATCGCCTTCTGGATGTCGTTGAGTATGGTCCTGACCTGATTGGTCGCGTCCTTTGACTGCTCTGCAAGACTCCGCACCTCCTGGGCCACCACGGCAAACCCCTTGCCCTGTTCCCCAGCTTTTGCCGCCTCTATGGAGGCGTTCACCGCCAGCAGGTTCGACTGGTTCGCAAGGTCATTGACCGAGGAGATGATCGCGCCGATCGTCTGGCTCTGCTCGCTCAGCTTGACGATGTTGTTGGCGATAACATCCATCTGTTCCTTGATTTTGTTCATTCCGGCAATGGTGTCTTCAACCGATCTTCTGCCTGCCTCGGTTGTCTGGGCAGTGCTCTGCGCTGTTTCAGAGACGGCGGCAGCCCTCTGGCTCATCTGTCTGGAGGTCTGCTTTACCTCTTCCATGGTCGTTGTTGTTTCAGTAATTGCCGTTGAGGTCTCGGTAGTGCTTGCGGCAAGCTGGCTTGTCAGGGCGAGTATCTGGCTTGACGACGATGCCAGGATGTTCACCGCCTCGCTGATTTCACTCTGCACCTGTTCCATCTCTTTCTGTCTTTGCAGTATCTTGTCTCCTGCTGATTTCAGGTTGTCGATCATCAGGTCGAATGACTTTGCAAGGCCGCCGATCTCGTCCAGGGAGAGATATCCTACCTTATTGCCCAGATCACCCTTGCCGACCATGGCGGCTATCTGGGACATCCTCTGGAGCGGCCGGACAATACCCAAGGTCAAGGAAACCCCTATTGCCGCAGCCAGCGCTATGGCAATGGCTCCAAGGATAAACATGGTTGTGCGCGCAGCGGCTTGCGCCTCTTCCGCCTGACCGTAGCGCATTGCATTACGCTCTTCATTATGCTTTATAAGCTCGCCTATCTGTTCTATCCATTGACGCACCGCGGGGCCGGCTTCCTTGATCATCAAAGCAAAGGCTTCATCATGCTTGCCTGCCCCGGCCAGCTCCAGCAGCTTATTGTTCAGCTGTCTTGAGGTATCCCGGGAGGCCTTGGTTTTGGAGATTATACCCAAGGCCTTTGTATCGTCTTTCGGAGTTAATTCTTCGAGTTTGCTAAAGTCTTCATCGTAATCTTTCCTGATTGCAGCGATCTTGTCTCTTGTTTCCTGCGCATTTCCGATATCTTTCAGCAACAAGGTATTGCGTAGGGAAATGGACACTTCTCTCACATCGTCAATCATACGATTAGCCAGATGAATGCGGACATTGTTCACTTTCACAATACGCTCAAGCTTTTCATGAGTAACTTCCATTTGATTTAAACCTACCACGATCAGGGCAGCCATGAGCGCAAGTATAACAGCAAACCCCAATCCCATACGCAGACCAATCTTCATGTTTTTAAACATATAACCTCCTTTTATTAAATGTAGGGGGCAGGGGGGGGGCGGGGTCCGGGGGGCAGGAGCCAAAAAATAGGGGGCAGGGTTTTGGCTTCCGGGGCTGGTAACTGACCTCCGAGCCATGATCCCTGACCCCTGCCTTTTCATCCCATCACCTCCTGATGAACTATCAGGTTCTT
>JAJZSH010000248.1 GCA_021822005.1 Deltaproteobacteria bacterium
TTCGTAGCTGGGAGCCACATTTAAATCAGGCGAAGATCAGCAGGGCAGAGCGTTTCAGGCTGATCAGTGATTTGTATGACGCGATGACCAATACCCCGATCAGGCAACGCCCAGGGCGAAGTGAACCTCGATGCCTTAAGCGACGCCCCAAAAATTACCAGCGGCTGACCTCACCGAGACATGAAATGAGAGCGATTCCGCACCGGAACAGATATCATGCTGCAATCGCTTGAATTACTGCCATTCGGGACAGGCTGCTTTTTGGTGTGAATTTTTCATGAGGTTGATATGCCAAGGGTTGCGCGCGGCTTAGTGAACGGACACTTCTACCATATTCGCAATCGAGGCAATGGGCGTCAAATGCGTTAACGATCCCGACCGTGACCTTTGCCTTCTTTCTTTTGCTTCCCATGATCATCATTCCTGCCCCCGTCATGACGGTCATCCCGGCGATTACCATGTTTTTCCTGATAACGCGGAACATACTCGCGTTCGTACCAGTCGTCATGCACAAAAAAGACCCGCTCGCCGCAGGCGTTGTATTCGCGACAGTGCTTTTTCCAATTTTTGGCGTGGCCCGGGGGGACGTGCAGATAGATCGGCGGGCCCATCGGCACCCCCCGCTGAATGATTATCGGCTGAGGGTAGATCAGTCGTGGATACGGGAAATCGCCGATGTCAAGACGGCCATAGAAACCGGGTTGACCTATGTTGATCGAAACGCCAACATCGGCAGCGAGTGCCGGGGTGGTGATAGTGGCAGCGGCTATCGCCGCGGCAATCAGAAAACGTTTCATATTGACTCTCCTCTTGTTGAAGTTTTGTAAAAACCAATTATACCATTTTCAACAAAAAAAGGACATTATTGCTTGAGTGACGTAAACTCTGGCGAGGCGCCATGAAAAAAAGGCCGCGAAAACCGGTGATTCCCCGCACTGCCCAGGAAACGACCCGTCATGCCATTATGGCTCTTCTCGGCGAGGGGTCCGTATCGGCAAAGGATATTTCCACGGCGGTCCACCTCCCGGAAAAGGAGGTCTACAGCCATCTCGAGCATATCCGCCGCAGCCTGCACGCCACCGGCGCGGTGCTGGAGGTGGCGCCGGCCGAGTGCCGCATGTGTGGTTTCGTCTTTGCCAAGCGCGACCGGATGACGCCGCCCGGCAAATGCCCGGTCTGCCGCAATGAGGCGATTCTCGATCCGCTTTTCAGCATTCGGGGATTGCAGGAACAGGAGACGGATTGACCCCTTGCGGTTTCGGCAAGGGATTGCCACGGGCATAAAAGCACTTCCCCCCAGCGGGAAAACCTCAGTACCATATTTCAATGGAGCATCGGACCATGCCAGTATTCAACCCGTACACCCCGATCTTCTGGCAGCGCATCGCCGTTGCCCTTATCTGCGGGGGCATCATCGGCCTGGAGCGCCAGCTGCGCGGCAAACCGGCCGGCATCCGCACCAGCATCCTCATCTGCCTCGGCACCGAGGTCTTTGTCGCCCTGGGCGCTCTGATCACCGAGGGCACGGGCGCTGATCCCAGCCGGGTGGTGGGCCAGGTGGTCACCGGCATCGGCTTCCTCGGCGCCGGGGTCATCATGGCCAAGGAGGGTCTGGTGCAGGGAGTCACCTCGGCGGCGGTGATCTGGATGCTGGCAGCCATCGGCTCGGCCATCGGCCTGGGCTATGAGCATGGCGGCGTGGTCTTGGCCGTGCTTACAGTCGGGGTGCTGACCGGCGTCGAGCTCCTCGAAACCAGCTTCCTTATGCTGCGAGAAGGAGTACACCCCCCACATCTGCCTTTTAGACGGCGTCGCAACGACGATAACCCCGACCACAAATAACCCCATCCCCGATCAGAGGGCAACTTGGGAACTCTGCCGGGCAAACCGGCTCATCGCCCATGGTCCCATGACAAATTGCACATCCCATCAATTATGGTTTTGCACCACGATGTGATATCGTGAGTAAGTTGCAAAGTCCGTAGCCAAGCAAAAGGCAAGGCCGCTCTGTTCAGGCGGCATGAGCCAGACTGCCGGGGAGGTGCTTTTGTGAAAAACCATGTATGGCGGCCACTCTATCTGGTCCTGGGGGCCATTGCCCTTCTTCTGGTGATCAGACACTTTCTCGTCCCCCACGATTTCGGCGTGCATGGGAGAAATTTCACCTACGGCTTCCACCGGGCCGGGAATATCAAGGATTGGCAGGCTGTGCCGGTCAAATACCGGGGCCGGGAATCCTGCAATGAGTGTCACCCGGAAAATGTCGCAGCCAACGCCTCCTCCAAACACGCCCCCATCCAGTGCGAAAATTGCCACGGCCCGGCCTTGAATCACCCGGAAACTCCGGCAAAGCTCACCATTGATACAAGCCGGGGTCTCTGTCTGCGTTGCCATGCCGCCCTTCCCACCCCCGGCAGCCAGCGCTCCCGGATCAAGGGAATCGCCCCGGACACCCACAACCCGGAAACCCCTTGCAGCGATTGCCACAACCCCCACAAGCCCGACCTGGAGGACATGCGATGAAATGCTCCCGCAGGGATTTATTGACCACGGCACTCAAGGCAACGGCGGCCGCGGCATTGCCCGTTGCCGCCTTCCGTTTCCTGAGTCCGGCGGAAGTCAGGGCCGCGCTGGCCGATCCCGCCCTCCGCTGGGGCTTTCTGGTTGACACCGAGAAATGCGTGGGCTGCGGATTCTGCGTCAAGGCCTGCAAGCTGGAAAACGATACCCCTTACGACGCGCCCGTTAGCCGCACCTGGGTGGAACGCTACCTCGTCACCCGGGACGGCGAGACGCATATCGATTCGCCCATGGCCGGCCGGGACGGCTTTACCGACCCCAAGGTCCGGGGCGAGACCATCGACCCGGCCGAAATCACCAAGGCCTTTTTCGTTCCCAAACTCTGCAACCAATGCGACAACCCGGCCTGCGTGCAGGTGTGCCCGGTGGGCGCCACCTACCAGACCAAGGACGGCGTGGTCCTGGTGGACCGCGACTGGTGCATCGGCTGCGGCTACTGCATCATGGCCTGCCCCTATGGCGTGCGTTTTTTCGACCCGGTCCACAAGGTGGCCGAGAAATGCAATTTCTGTTACCACCGCATCAGCAAGGGGATGAAGACCGCCTGCGTGGAGGCCTGCCCCTTCGGAGCCCGGCAGATCGGCAACCTCAAGGATCCCGAGGACCCGGTCACCCGCATCATCATGACCCAGAGGGTGGCGGTTCTCAAGGACGAATACGGCACCAAACCACAGGCCTTCTACCTCGGCCTGGACAGAAACGTGAGGTGAGATCATGGAACCTATGATAATTCACGGCATGGAATGGACCACCAAGGAACTCTTCGTCTATCCCAACGAATTCATTTACTGGTCCATCCAGATTGTCATGTACCCTTACATGACCGGACTGGTGGCCGGCGCCTTCGTGCTCTCCTCGCTGTACCACGTCTTTGACCAGAAGGACCTCAAGGACATGGCCCGTTTCTCGCTGGTCTTTTCCCTGGCCCTCTTGCCGACGGCCCTTATGCCGCTGCTCTTCCATCTCCAGCAGCCGTTGCGCGGGATTAATGTTATCCTGACTCCCCATTTCACCTCGGCCATCGCCGCCTTCGGCATTGTCTTCTCCACTTACGGCGCCATCGTTTTAAGCGAGATCTGGTTTGTATACCGGGAGTATTTCGTCGCGCAAACCGTGGCCCTGCGCGGCCGGCAAGGCGCAGGGCCTGCAACGAAGCGGCTGCTGTACCACCTCCTTACCCTGGGCGCCTATGATACCAGCGCGACGGCCCTGGCCAAGGACAAAAAAACGGTCAGAATCCTGGCGGGCGCGGGCATCCCGGTGGCCTGTTTCCTCCACGGCTACGCCGGTTTTATCTTCGGTTCGGTCAAGGCCAATGCCCTGTGGATGTCGCCGCTCATGCCGGTCATCTTCATCATGTCCGCGGTGGTTTCGGGTATTGCTCTCTGCATGCTGACCTACATCGCCATCATGGAGTGGAAAAGATTCCGTTCCCCCCCGGCCAAGGGCCTGGGCGACGACTCGGTGCAGGTGGTCGGCCAGGTGGCACTGGAGGATGTCATCGGCAAGGCCTCCCGCTATCTCATCGGCTTCCTGGTGGCCGCCATCTCGCTGGAGTTGCTCGACCTCGTCTTTCGCGGCTACACGGCCATGAAGTCCTGGGATATTCTGCGCTCCGTCCTCTACCACAAGGACTTCGTCAACATCTTCGTCCTACAGTACGGCGTCGGCAACCTACTGCCCTTCGCCCTCCTGACCCTGCCCAGGCTGACCATCCGCCGCATCGTCTTCGCCCTGATCTTCATTCTGTACGGCGTCTTCATGATGCGGTGGAACGTCGTCATCGGCGGCCAGGCCTTCTCGCTCTCCTTTGCCGGCTTCATGCATTACCACCTGCCGCTCCTGCCGCACAATCTGGACACCTTCAAGGAAGGACTCCTGGGCGCCCTGACCGTTGCCGGCACACCCTTTGTTCTCTTCTGGCTCATCAACAAGATCGTTCCCAGCCTGAAGCTTGTAGAGGAGCAGACAAAATGAGAAATTTGATTTTGCTGGATTTAAAGAGACTTGAATGAGACTTCCGCGAGATTATCCCTTTTGATCCCCCGCTGTTTCTCTGCTACAATTGTTGCAGGCTCTCCGGACGAATCCGCAGGGGAAAAGGGGGGACAGGCCTGAATGGCACTAGTTTAAGGTTTTTTTGCATAAGAACTGGTTAGAGTTTCATTTTTTCCTGCCGTTGAGCAATTCATTGGCAAGGAATAATCCTTGTAACAATAAATTCACCGAAACTCCGCCGAATTCAGCTCATTCG
>JAJZSH010000249.1 GCA_021822005.1 Deltaproteobacteria bacterium
TAGGTGGTCTTCGGTGATCATCATCAATCCTTGGAACTTCGGGATTTCTTCGCTGCCAACCGCTTCCGGCCTTCCGGCTCAACCAGATAATTTTCCGGGGTCACCACCTTTTCTCCCGTTTCCTTCTCCAGATTTTCCCGCGCCTCTCCGGCAATCCGGCCACCCTTGCGGGCTGCGGTCTTGTTCTCGCCAAAGCCCTGGGCATCATGCCTGCGGGTGATCTCGGTGGTGGCCGCCTCGCCGAGCATGGAAAAAATCAGCTCCAGATCGGTCATGTGGTCGCGCAGATTCTCCCGCTTCAGCCCCTTCAGATTCTTATATTCCGTTGGGGTGAGGCCAAAGGCGGCCTTGGAAATCTCAGAGGTCAAAATGGCATATTCCGGCTCGTCCTTGACGCCGCGCTTCTTCCACTCATCGGTCAACTCGGCCCGGACGGCGATGCCGCGCATCCGCTTCTCGATCCAGGCTTCGGAATAACCCTTGGCACGATACAGCGCCTTGGTCCGCTTGGTGGCCAGCTCTGGATTTTCAATCTCCTGCACCCGCTCGTAGCCGACCTTGGCCAGCCAACGCTTGAAGGGCTCGGCCTTGGGCGAGGGAATGGACTGGATGATGCGGAAGATGCCCTCGGTGTTGGCCATTTCCGTCTGATATTTCTTGCCATCCGTGGATTCAATTTTGAGTTGTCGACAAAGTGTCGACAACTCAAACCCGGCTGAATCCAACTCCCGCTTTTTCATGCGATACCAATAATCACGGGGCTTGTCGCTGTCCGTCAAGGCCGCCACCACATCAACGACGGCGAAATGCCATTCATCGTTATGCAGGATTCTGCGGATTTCCTTGTTTTTGAAGACAACCAGTTTTGTTTCCATGTTCATTCCTCATTCATCCAGCAGTCATGCTACAGTTTTTCAATGACCGTCACGCCCTGCGGCATATCCGCCTGGGTCGGCGCGGTGATGGCGTACTGGATGAAATCGCGAACCACCTCGCCCTCCGTTTTCGGCTTGGCCAGCACCATGTCAAAAAGCTTGTGGCTCGGTGTATTGCCCATAGCCGAATCGTGCTTGAAAACAATGAGCCGACGAGACGCCATCTGCCCACGAGCGGCGGAATGGTCGTGCTCGAACATGTTGGCTATGGAATCCCACAGAAGATTGAGGTCATCATCGTTGAAACCGGTCTGGGCCGCAAGCGGCGCGGAGATAAAGCCGTGGCAACGGTAGAGGGCGTATGGGACGGTAAATTTCCGGCCCATGGTGCGGTTATCGCCCTGCTGTTTTTCCGCCTCGGCCTCAGTGGCCACGGCCATACGGGTAATGCTGTGCTCCAGCGGCACGATCTGACCAACACTACGGGCAAAGGTGAACTGGACCGGCCCGCGAACCTGACCACAGTTCGGGGCTGATTTCAGGGAAAGCACCCCACCAAATGTCCTTATGTCATAGTAGTCCTGACACATCTTATTTTTTCCCAACTCTACCTCTTCGCCAGTCGGACGCCTTGACTTGGCCCCCTTCAATACATTGTTGATGGCATCCTTGGTTACCTTTGCAGGCTTTGCCTCCTTCAACCATTCTTTGATTTCTTTTTTGTCCGCATCTGCCGCAACAATGATGGTATAGCTGTTGTTATCCTCATCGCTATCAATGCTCACCCCTGGCGGAGTCCCGTTTCCATCAAGCCATTCATATATCTCTTTGGAAATCGTAGCGGAAGACTCCTCGCCAAGTTGTATGCCCAACTCATTGAACGCCTTGACATGGGCGCGGCCAAGCACCGCTTTCTCTTTCACATAAATATCATTGGGTACGGCGCAGCCTTTCACCAGTTGCACATAGTTCCGCACCTTGCGTTTCAGGCAAACGTCGGTGACAAGACCGTTGCCGGTTTCCGGGTCGATGCGTGGGAGATTGCCAGCATCCGGATCGCCGTTGGGGTTGCCGTCCTTCACATCAAAAAAGAGTACAAAGTCATAACGGTTCTGAATGGTATTGCTCATGGTGTTGTCCTCCTATGGTGAAAATCAGTTGGTTTCGTGTTTCGTGAAAAAGGTTTGGCGCTGGTGGTAATAGCCTACCGCGAAGCGCCCCTGGTCCTGAAGAGTTAGGTGAGTGGGAAAATCGATTACACCATCCATGATCTCGCCAATAAGTATTTCCCGCTTTACAGCCAACCCTTTATTTTTCAGCTTTGAAAGATGGTGGTTCTTTAATTTTATAAGATATGGGAACGCCGTCACCGGGGTGCTGGACGCCCCTCCATAAAAACGATCTCGAATGGTCGTGTTTAATTCCCTACCTTCTTCACGGCTTACATCTTCCTGAATCTTTTCCAGCGTGGCGAAGAGCCGACCAAGCCGATAGCCGATGTTGGTGTTGCCGGTGTCAAGAGCCATGCCTACCTCCTTTTCTGAATGTTGATAGAATCTCGCCGCCCGCGTCAGAACCGCCTTGATGAGCGCGGCGCGGGGATAGGTTATTTCTCGTTCCGCCCGGCAGCGGCGGATGGCTGCGGCCAGGAGTGTTTGTGGGTACGGGGTGTCGGCTAAGATTGCTTTCATAAAATTGCCGGCCAGATTGGGTTCCACATCATAGTATTTTCCCCTGAAGTAAACCCTATTTGTCTTTTTGGGATCTTTTGTTTCCGTAGCTGTCGCTGCGAGCAATTCATTAAGGGAACAATATGGTGTTTGATAATCAGCATGAACAATAGTCATGTCATCAAAATGATCTCTGATATTAGATGCCATCTCACCAACCGTTCCAGCGTGCCAGAAGCGGACCGCGATACGCGCCGCATTGGGCGCAAGCCCCAATACATGAAAACGAGAGTGATCATCGGTAAGCGGAAGCACCCCGGCCTTGGGCGCCTCGTACAGCACTCGAACCGCCTTGGTGACCTGGTCCGGGTTTTCCTTAGCCGACTCGCCAAAGATGTCCGCAAAAACATCTTCTATCTCGTTCTTCTTTTCTGCCCAGAAGACCGTGGTCGCATCGCCTACAAAAAGCTTCTGACGGGAATTCTTGGCGAGCATCTCGTTCAGGGCCGTGGTGTAAGCAAAGGCCGCTTTTTTACTGGTCGGTGCATTGTAGCTTTGTAGCTTGCCATAAGAATCAAACCCCATGTTTTTTTGGAACGAAACGATTTTGGCATTGCTCTTCGCCCCAGAGATTGGGGTTCGAGGATGAAGGCGGGCAACCGGACCAACTTGTCCGGTAACAAGACAAAATCCCTCAATATCCGGGAGGGAACCATCCTCTTCTTCCTCATCCTTCACCGATGCACCAGCACCGCTGGCTATAAAACCTTTAACGCTCTCGCTTTGACAAACCAGCTTCACCTGCCCCTCGACCTGAAAGGTCAGATTGCAACCGGGAATCTTGGCACAAGATTTCCATGATGGGTGATTGAACACAGCATCAAAATTTTCAAATTCGAGAAAACGACCGACAGCCCCAACCTCTGCATCTTCCGGACATGTTGCATAAAATTTCTTCACTTCAGCCACGAATGTTTCGTGCTGCTTGCGTGCCATTTCCTTGTCGTTCTCACTCTCTGATTTCGGCCATCCAAAGACATAGCCGTAATGATCCCATAAAAGATTTGTTGTTTGCCACGCCTTGGACCCAGAACGCTCTCGCTGTTCCGGCACAATGAAAGTTCTCGCCACCAATTTCCTGCCTGACAGTGTCCGTGTATCCTGTAGTCCGACAAATCCACCTTGATGGCTCAAAATAACAAGAAATGGAATTTCCACACGCTTGAAGCCCTCTGGGGCAACGCTGTTCTCAGCGGCAAGACGTTCATAATATGATGCCAGCGCCTGTAGAATCATTGCCGCACCTCCTGACCACCCACCGGCGGTACCAGCAGGACGCCGTTTTTGAGTTCCGCCCTAAAAAAGGAGGGGCGGCAAGCATCAGTGCAGAAATGGACATGGTCTTTGTCAGCCCGGTTGTCATGCTGGATGTCGTGCAACATCCAGCCGAGATCACGGGATTCTGGAATCGTCCCTGGCAGTGGCTCATCCAGGCGGACGAGGGCAAATTCAGCGGCAAACTCCCGGCAGCCAAGATAGGGGCGGTGGAAGCATTGGCCCTTCTCTGCCCGGCGCAAGAACATCTCCTGAAATTTCGTAACACTATCCTCTGGCCCGGCCTTCTTAGTCATCTCGAAGCGGGCTTGGATGGTATACGCGACATCTCGGAGAAAAAGCCCGGCCCGCTGCTGGCGCTGCTCCTCGATAAAAATCCCGGTCGAGCGTGGCGACATGACGCTGCCCACCTCGTTACGCCGCACCGACTCCCAGCGGATCGGGGCAAGCACGTCGATGCGTTCCACCACCCACCGGATCGCCGGTTTCCAGAGAATGGCCTCCAGTACGCCCCGCGCCGCCGAGGGCGTCATGACATCGTAGGAAACCCGCTCCACCTTCATCTCCGGTCGGGTGAAACAGGCGTTGTCTCCCCAGACCTTAAGGCGGAACGGGGCGCTCGTTGTTCCGTTTCCGTTCATGTTTCCTCCTTCAGATCATCAGTTCATCCGGTGCGTAGATCATGGAACGCTCCGCACAGAAACCAATATGCTTGTCATACAGATTGCCATGTCCCTGGACGAAAATGCCGGGGTGAACTTCCTCAATGGCGCCTTCGGTTACAAGTTTGCCATGGACATGGCGCGGCAGGTTGATGCACAGATGAATCCGGTGGGCAGGATTGCAGCAGGGCCCGGCACCCTTCCACATTCTGCTGCCCATCATCGCGCCCCCCACCCCCCCCCCCCCCCCCCGCCCCGCCCCCCCCCCCCACCCCC
>JAJZSH010000011.1 GCA_021822005.1 Deltaproteobacteria bacterium
GGGGGACCTCATCATCTCTTGTTTTTTCCGCTCACGCGGCTTTACCGTCTTCCGTGGGCGCCTGCGAGCGGACACCCTCCCGCCTGTTGCGGACAATGGCCGAGCCTTTTTCCTGCTTGGCCGCCCGCTTGACCCCGGAGGCGAGAAAGGCCAGCTCCGCGTATGAATTCACGGGGCATTCCTCGGTGCTGACGATCCCGATGGAAAGCGAAAGCAGGGAAAACCGGCGCTGTTGGCCCTGCCGGTCCGTGGCGCAATAATACCCTTCGCCGAACTCCTGATCGCCATGAAATTCCGGCAACAGCCCCTTCAGTCCGTCGATGATCTGCCGACAGATCTGCTGCGAGACATAGGGCCGGGTAATGACGATAAAATCATCCCCGCCGATATGCCCGACAAAGCGGAAACGATCGTTGACCCCGGGCTGGACAATATCGACAATGAGCTGGCCGATCCGCCGGATGACCATATCTCCCTGTTCAAAACCGTAATAATCATTATAGGGCTTGAAATCGTCGATATCGATATAACACACGTCAAAGTTGACCTTCCGTTGAAGAAGCGTGGCCACGGTTCTCTGAATGAATTCGTTGCCCGGCAGGCCGGACAATGGGTTCGCCCCCCTGGCCAGCTGAATGCTTTTCTGGGTGATGGCCTCGAGCAGGGCGTTGATGGCCACGGTCCCGAGGTATTTGCCATTTCTGGCCACGCAGATGTCGTCATACAGATGCCTGCCCCGGCGGGCCTTGATCCGGCGCACCACCTCCTCCATGGGCGTTGCCGCCTCAACCAGCAGAAAATCATCCCCCAGCACATCCTTGACAGCCCGGTGGGCGGAGAGAGCAAAGCCATAGCCATGGGGGCCGACCATCTGTTTTTCCAGAAAATGCATCCGGTTCAGCATGCCCAGCACCCTCTGTTCGGCGACAACCGGGATGCCCTGCAGCTTGACATTGTCCATGAACCGTTGATGGGCGGTCATGAGGGACTGCTGGGGAGAAAGAGGCTCGATGTACTTGACGGTAGTACCTATGGCACAGGATTCCCCTGGTGCTTCAGGACAATACGACGCATCTTCCTGAACGGCCAGCGCAAGGCGCCGTTGCGAAAGACCTGGCCCAGGCCGCTCCAGCAGGAACCCCTGCAACAGATCGATATCAAAACGGGCAATGGTCTCCAGCTCTTCCGGCCGCTCAATCCCCTCGGCAACGATGGTGATGCCGAGCTTATGACACACCGTGGCAATGGCATCCACCAGGTTATATTTGAAGGAATCCCGGTCAATATCCGTAATGAAATGCCGGTCGACCTTGACGTAGTCCGGCTCGATGACCGAAAGCATCTTCAGGCCGCCATGGCCGACCCCGAAGTCATCTATGGCAATCTTGTAGCCCCGTCTCCGATAGTACTCCATCGACCTTTTAAAAAGATCATAATCCCGGATTGCCTCCTGTTCGGTAAGCTCCAGGATGATCCGCTCCTTGGCTATGCCGCACCCCTCGGCCAGCCTGTCTGTCGCTCCTCCCCGGTGGGCGGGATGCATGAGGGTGGCTGGACAGATATTCACAAACAGGTGGGCATTTTTGTCGGAAAAACCCAGCTCCGCCGCGCGGTGGAAGGCGTTTTCCCTGCACACCATATCGAGCGCCGAGATAAGGCCTTCGGCCTGGGCTCTTTGAAAAAGCTCCCCAATATCGAGGGAAGGGGTCCGTGCTTCTCGCAGCCTGGCCAAGGCCTCATACCCAAAAACCTCCCCGGTCCGACGGGAAAAGACGGGCTGAAACCAGGCGGTGAGGCCGTTATTATCAAGCAGGTCAAGGATCTCTCCCCGTGATAATCCGGAAGACTGAACCTCCGGGCGACCTGCCTCTTTTTCCAGCATGAAGACCTCCGCTAACTGGCTCATGCGGCCGCCAGCCGGGGAAAGAGCTGTCCGGAGTCTTCCTGCCACCGGCCCTCTTCTTCCGCCGCGTCCTCTTGCCCGTTGACCAGCGCAACCAGCGATCCCGAGATGAGCCGCAGCTCCACCGCCTGCGTCCTCAATTCAGCCGCGGTCCTGGCCGCCTCTTCAGCCTCGGCGGAGGCAGCCAGGCTCACCGTGTCAATCTCGCCCATGGCCGCGCTCACCTGCCTGATCCCGATAACCTGCTCGTCACTGGCCACGGCGATATTCTGCACCTCTTCGTCCACCCTGGCAATGCCCTCATGGATCTCGACAAACGCCCTGTCCAGACTTTCACACAGCACGCTGCCCTGCTTCACCTTCTCGATATTATTCTGAATAATGGCGGCGGTTTCCTTGGCCGAGGAGGCCACATTATGGGCCAGTCTCCGGATTTCATCGGCAACCACGCCGAAACCGGCGCCGGCCTCTCCGGCCCTGGCCGCCTCCACCGCGGCGTTGAGCGCCAGCAGATTGGTCTGAAAGGCGATGTCGTTGATGTTCTTGATGATCTTCATCACCTCGGAAGACTGGCCTTCTATCTCCTGCATGGCCTGCAGCATCCTCGCCATCTGCGCGCCGCCTTCCTGCACCACCTGTTGCATATCCCTGGAAAAGGCGCTGGCCTGCCGGGCGCTCTCGTTGTTGGCATGGGTCTGCCCGAGGAGCTCTTCGATGGAGGCCCCGGTCTCTTCCACCCCGGCGGCCTGCCGCCCCGCCCCTTCCGCCAGGCTCAGGCTTGACGCGGAAAGCAGGGTTGACTCCTCATAGACCTGCTCCACCACGCCCTGCAATCTTTCCTTGATCTGCATGATGGGCAGGATCACCTTGCGCCCGAGATAGAAAAACACCACCAGCAACACGATGAACACCCCCATGCCGGAGCCGGCGGTCACGAGAACCGAACGGGTTTTCGCCTGCCGGGACAAGGCATCATGGTCGGTCCGCACTGCGGCAATGGCCTCGCCGGTCCCCAGGCCTGTCTGTTTAGCAACATACTCGGCCAGGGTCCGGGCCAGGGTGACGGCCTGCACGACCTGGTCACCGGTATACTGATCCGCGGCCCGGATTCCATCGGAATACTTCTCCTGGAACTCGATCATGCCCTGACCGACGGTGAGCTGCCGTTTGAACTTGTCATATTCCCCGGAAATCTGCTGCAAGAGCGTCAAAGCCGCCGGATCCCGCGCCAGGGCCTTTTGCCCGGCCCCCAGCATGGCTGTGATGCGGGCGTCACCTTTCTCAAGCTCCTGGGCGTACTTTGCCCGCATGTCCAGAAATTGGCCCCGGATCAGAAAATTCTTCCACTGCAGCATCTGCTCCAGCAGGGACGCCTGCAGCTCCCGGACCAGGAGCACATTGTCGATGCCATCCTCCCCGGAAATCTGGATGCTCTCATTTGCCTGGCGCGCTCCGGAAATGAGCCGTTCCTGGGTGGTTACCGAAATGGTGTACAGCACACTCATTCCTAACCCTGCGGCCAGCATGATAAAGATAAAGAAAAAACCAAGCTTCATTTTCAAGTTCCAACGCATGACGTGCCCCCCTCTATGCTGCTTGAATGAGTTCTGGGTTTTTCTGCTGATTGATTTGAACTCTGCTGATCCCGGCGGGAATAGGACTTTCCGTTGCCCGACACCCCGCCTGGAAGGAGAAAAGATAGGCCGGGCAAACGATGTGTCTGCCGCTTTGACAAAACCTTTCCAGCTCAACCAGACTGGGGACGTACGGAGTGTTCTTGGCGGAACAGCTGGCCACCGACCAGGTGCATGTTCCGTGGCTGTAATGCAGAAGATGTTTGCAGTGCATGGCGATAGCCTCCCTGTGCGGTTGTGATGATCGGGTTTTCTTAAAAGACAAACTACCGCCCCTTTATTAGGCGATGATTACGGGGAGGTTATTTTCTTCTTAAAAAAGCGCCCCCCTGCCGATGCTCTGACAGGGGGGCCAAGGAGAAGAATGGGAGTGAAAAAATAGTACAGGGAAATTGTTCGAGCGCGGTTAGATCTCCAACAGTTTTGCGTCAGGCTGCATCGCCTTCATCTTCTGTTCATCTCCTAATGAAACCCTAATAAAATTCTAACAATCAGGGCACATAGTAGGGGCCATAACTTACCGGCCGAACCTCAAACAGGCAGAAGCCATCCGTAACCTCACTTAAAGGAGAGACAACCATGACGATGCAAAAAGGTTTTTTGAGCAGATCACTCACAAAGGCTGCTTTGGCAGGCTGCCTGGTCGCTGTCGCCGCCACCGGCGCTTTTGCCGGGAATGTCAGCGTGGACCCGAAAATCCCCGCCTATAAAAAGGTAAGCGGCGTCTCCGGCAACCTCGACAGCATCGGTTCGGACACCCTGAACAATCTGATGACCTACTGGGCAGAAGGCTTCCGCAAGGAATATCCCAATGTCCGCATCCAGATCGAGGGCAAGGGCTCAAGCACCGCCCCGCCCGCCCTCCTTTCCGGCACAGCCCAGCTTGGTCCCATGTCCAGGGCGATGAAGTCCGAGGAGATCGATGCCTTCACCAAGAAATACGGCTACGCCCCGACCAGAATCGACGTGGCCCTCGACTCCCTGGCTGTTTACGTCAACAAAGACAATCCGATCAAGGAGATGAGCCTGCAAGAGGTTGACGCGATCTTTTCCAAAACCCGCAAGGGCGGTCTGGGCGCGGAAATCACCACCTGGGGCCAGGTGGGTCTTACCGATAGCTGGAAGCAGGCCCCCATCAGCATCTATGGTCGTAATTCCGCCTCCGGCACCTATGGCTATTTCAAGGAACATGCCCTGTACAAAGGTGACTACAAGGATACCGTCAAGGAGCAGCCCGGCTCCGCTTCGGTGGTAATGGGTATCACCGAGGATCGCAACGGCATCGGCTATTCCGGCATCGGTTACAAGACCTCCGGGGTCAAGGCCATCGCCCTGAGCAAGAAGAAAGGGGAAAAGGCCCAGGAAGCCAATTTTGAAAACGTGTTGAGCGGCAGTTACCCGCTCTCCAGAACCCTGTACATCTATGTGGCCAAGGAGCCGAACAAGCCTCTGCCCGCAGTGACCACCGAGTTCCTCAAATACATCCTTTCCAAAGCCGGCCAGGAGATCGTGGTGAAAGACGGCTTCCTGCCCCTGCCTGCCAAAGTAGTGGAAAAAGAGCTGGCAAAATTGAAGTAAGCAGGCCGGAGGGTTTTCGCATTTTCCCCGGTGCTGTCCGGGGATCAAACAGTGACTCCCCCTCCCTTGCCGGGAGGGGGTTGGGGGGTGGGTGAAGCGCAAGCTGCTGCCTTTTTCATGGCACCCCCCCACCCTGCCCCTCCCCCGCCAAGGGGGAGGGAATTTTTTAACCGGGCAGCCCAAACTTTTTCCAACATAACATTGCTTCACCGCTTTGCTGCCGCCGCTTTGCTGCCGCCGCTTCGCTGCCGCCGCTTCGCTGCCGCCGCTTCGCTGCTCAATTTGCCTGACTTACATTAAGGAACGCTTTCCCCCATGCAGAAACTCGACAAACAATTCATCCGAAAAGTCCGCAGACAGGACCGCCTTGCCACCCGGGCCATCACCATTGGCGGCCTGCTGGTCATTGCCAGTGTTATCGCCATCCTGGTGCTGATCGTCCGGGTGGCCCTGCCGCTTTTCCAGCCGGCCGGCGCCGAGATTACCCACAGCTTCCCAGCCGGATCAGGGCGCGCCCCTGTTCTTGCCGTGGGGATGGACGATACCCGGGAGGTGGGCTTTACCCTTGACAACACCGGGATTTTTTCCTTCTACAATCTCGCCTCCGGCAAGACTTTTTTCAGCGCGGCCGCCTCAGCCCGGAAGGCAAAAGTACAATCCGTCGAGAGCAACAAGAACAACGTTTTCGCCCTCCTCTGGGAGGATAACAGCGTCACCGTTTCACGGGTGGACTTTCGGCTTCTCTATGCCGAAAACGGCCAACGGACCGTCCAGCCGGAAATCACCCGGATGGGCGAATATCCGGCCCGGCGCTATCCGGCCCCGGTCAAGAGCATCGCCATCCGCAGCCATGAAGGACGACTGACCCAGGTGGCGCTCCTGGCAAACAACCGGTTCCAGATAGACCATGAGGTCGTCACCACCGACATCTTTGACAATGAGAAAAAAGAGACCTTTTCCTTTCTGATCGCGGAAGAGCTACCGGGCAGGATTACCGCCTTCACCCTGGACGAGAAAGGCGGCGCCCTGTTTGCCGGCACCGATACCGGCAGCCTGTTGCGTTGGGACCTCCGGGAAAATGCGACCGCCGGCCGCACCGACAATGTGGTGGCAGTACAGGGGAATAAGGGTGTCACCGCCCTGGCCATGGTGTTCGGCGATATCTCCGTGGCGGTGGGCGATGCCGATGGCGGCCTTGCCACCTGGAGCCAGATCTGGACCGGGGAAGGGAGCGACCGGGTGCAGAGGCTTCGCAAAACCCACACCCTGACCAGCCACCAGTCCCCGGTGGAGCGCATCATCCCCTCCCGCCGCTCCAAATCCCTGGTCAGCCTCGGGGGTGACGGCAAGACCCATTTCGATCATATGACCAGCGAAAACCATCTGCTGGACCTTGCCCCCGCCCTGACCATGGCAGGCATCTCCGGCCAGGGCAACGGCCTGATCGGCCTTGATTCGAACAACAACCTTACCGTCTGGAGGGTCGACGCCCCGCACCCGGAAATCAGCCTGAAAACCCTTTTCGGCAAGGTCTGGTACGAAAGTTACGACAAGCCGGAGTATGTCTGGCAGTCCTCGTCCGCCTCCGATGATTTTGAACCGAAACTCAGCCTGGTCCCGCTGCTGTTCGGCACCATCAAGGGGACACTGTACGCCATGGTCTTTGCCGTGCCGCTCGCCATCTTCGGCGCGGTCTACACCAGCCAGTTCAGCACCGCCACCTTTAAAAAGACCGTAAAACCCGTGGTGGAGATCATGGCCTCGATCCCCTCGGTGGTCATCGGCTTCCTCATCGCCCTCTGGCTGGCGCCCATCGTGGAAAAGGCCATTCTCGCCGTAATCCTGGGCGTGCTTCTCCTGCCGCTCATCTTCATCGGGATCATGACCGCGCTCAAGCCGTTTTACAAAACGCCGACCCTGCAGAACTTCTGCAACGGCCATGAGTTCCTGCTGCTGGCGCCGGTTATCCTCCTGGCCACCGCCCTGGCCATGGGGATTGCGCCCACGGTGGAGCAGCTGCTCTTTGCCGGAAATTTCAAGCAATGGCTCTACAACGATCTGGGCCTGCGCTATGACCAGCGCAACTGCATCATCATCGCCTTCGGCCTTGGCATCGCGGTGATCCCCATCATCTTTTCCATCACCGAGGACGCCATCTCCACCATCCCCCCCAGCCTGACCGCCGCTTCCCTGGCCCTTGGCGCCAGCCGCTGGCAGACGATCTGGCGGGTGGTGCTGCCCTCGGCCAGCCCCGGAATCTTTGCCGCGATCATGATCGGCTTTGGCCGGGCGGTGGGGGAAACCATGATCGTGCTCATGGCCACCGGCAACACCCCCATCCTCGACTGGTCCATCTTCAACGGCATGCGGACCCTGTCCGCCAACATTGCCGTGGAGATCCCGGAAGCTCCGTTGAACGGCACCCTGTACCGGGTGCTTTTCCTCTGCGCCTCCCTGCTCTTCGCCCTGACCTTTCTGGTGAACACCGGGGCAGAGCTTGTCCGCGAGCAGTTGCGCAAAAAATATGGCCGTTATTAACCTGAAAACGGCATGTTAGCCACGAAACCCACGAAAGAACACGAAAGATGATTTTCAACCTGATTTGCCGTGTCGTTTTTCGTGATTTTCGTGGATTTCGTGGCAAAATCCTGTGAGTTTGGAGAAAATACCATGACCAAAAAATTCTGGCGGCAGGGAGAGCCATTCGTCTGGGCCACGGGCCTTGCCCTTTCCCTGATCCTTTTCCTGACCCTGCTGCTGCTCTATGTGGTGCTGGCCAACGGCCTCGCGGTCTTCTGGCCGAAAAAGGTCGCCCTGGCAACCCTGACCGATGGCCGGCATCTTCTCGGGGAGATTGTCCAGGAAGAAGCCATTCCGGGCACTGCGGGCAAACGACTCCAGTTCAAGATAGGCAACCGGGATCTCTACGGCCTCGACTTCAAATGGGTGGACTCCGACAGCATTGTCAGCATCAGCTTTCCGGAAAATATCCAGGTGCTTGAGCGCCAGGAATACGGCAATTTTTACGGATACCTGAGCGAGATCGAGGTCAAGGGGATCTCCCCGCCCGCCTCCGGGTCAAACAGCCTGGCCCAGACCATTGCCGCCCTCGACACCCGGAAAAACGAGGTGCGTCTCCTGGGGAAAAGAATAGCCAACCTCAACCGACGGGTGGAGCTGATTGACCACCGCCTGGCCACAGCGCGCTACAACAGGGAGGAAAACACCCCCGCCCTTGCCGCCCTGCAAGGGGAGAAGCAGGGGCTCAAAACCGAGTTTGAAGCGCTGGTAACCATTCTCAGCCAGAAAGCCGCGGCGCTTTCGACCAATCAGGCGATTTTCACCGATGCCAATGGCCGGACCAAGGCCATTGCCCTGAACAACATTGTCCGCAGCTACCAGCCAAACACCATGTCGTTTTTCGCCAAATGCGGCTATTATCTGGAACGCCTGCGGGAACTCTTCTTTGACGAGCCCCGGGAATCAAATACGGAGGGCGGTTTGTTCCCGGCCATTTTCGGGACCGTCATGCTCATCTTTCTCATGAGCATCCTCTCCTTTCCCCTGGGGGTGCTGGCCGGCATCTATCTGCGCGAATACGCCAAGGATGGCTGGCTGGTGAAAATGGTCCGGATCGCCGTCAATAATCTGGCAGGCATCCCTTCCATCGTTTACGGCATCTTCGGTCTGGGCTTTTTCGTCTACGGGATCGGCGGCACCATCGACCAGTTCTTTTTCCCGGAACGGCTGCCCACCCCGACCTTCGGCACCGGCGGCATCCTCTGGACCAGCCTTACCCTGGGGTTGCTCACCGTGCCGGTGGTGATCGTGGCCACCGAAGAGGCGCTGGGCTCGATCCCCCCGGGCATCCGGGAAGGCTCGCAGGCCCTGGCCGCCACCAAGTTGCAGACCCTGACCAGAATCCTGCTGCCCATGGCCTCTCCCGGCATCCTCACCGGCTTCATCCTGGCCATGGCCAGGGCCGCGGGCGAGGTCGCCCCCCTGATGATCACCGGGGTGGTCAAGCTGGCCCCGGCCCTGCCCCTGGACGGGGTCTTTCCCTTTCTGCACCTGGACCGGAAATTCATGCATCTGGGCTTTCATATCTACGACATCGGCTTTCAGTCCCCCAATGTGGAGGCGGCCAAGCCCATGGTCTATGTCACCACCCTGCTGCTGATCCTGATCGTGCTCGCCATGACCAGCACGGCCATCCATCTGCGCAACAAGATGCGACAACGCCACTCCGTGGTCGATGTTTAGGAGAAAAAATGCAGACAAATGACACCGCCATAATCCGTATTGACAATCCACAGGTCGAGGTCGAGGGGTTGAACCTCTATTACGGGACAAGCCAGGCGCTCAAGGATCTGACCTTCGGGATTGCCGCCCACCAGGTGACCGCCCTGATCGGCCCCTCCGGCTGCGGCAAATCCACCCTGATCCGCTGCATCAACCGGATGAACGATCTGGTAGAGGGGTTACGTATTGAGGGAGTGATCAAGATCAACGGGGAAAACATCAACGACCCTACCCTGGATGTCATTGAACTCAGGCGCAAGGTCGGCATGGTTTTCCAGAAATGGAATCCGTTCCCAAAGTCCATCTACGAAAACATTGTCTACGGACTCAGGATCGCCGGCATCCAGGACCGGAACGTCCTGGACGAAACCGCGGAAAAATACCTGAAAAGAGCCGCCCTCTGGGATGAGGTCAAGGACCGGCTGCACCAGTCGGCCATGGGTCTTTCCGGCGGCCAGATGCAGCGGCTCTGCATAGCCAGGGCCATTGCCGTAAGCCCGGAGATCATCCTCATGGATGAACCCTGCTCGGCCCTTGATCCGCGCTCCACCTCCCGGATCGAGGATCTCATCCGCGAGCTGCGGGGGGAATACACCATTATCATCGTCACCCACAACATGCAGCAGGCCGCGCGCATCTCCGATTACACGGCATACATGTATCTCGGGGAGCTTGTCGAATACGGGCCGACCCAGACCTTGTTCACCATGCCGGAAAAAAAGGAAACCGAGGACTATATTACCGGCCGGTTCGGCTGAAAGGCTCGGGAATAAAGCAGACTATCCCCAGGACTCCCCCTGCGACGGATTGAGGCCACATCAAGGACTAGAACCGATCACGGGTAAGGCAAATTGCACCCCCATCTGTAAGCGGTTGCAGGGTGCCGCAGATCCGCGAAAGAGGCCTCGCCATACACCAGGTATGCGGACAGGCCGATGACAAAGGAGATGCGGTGCCCTGTGACCGCTTACACGGAACAAGGAGAAACTCCATATGGCTGGCAACATTCAGACGGAAATAGAAAAACTCAAAAATCAGATCGTCTATCTCGGCACGGCGGTGCAGGAAAACATGCGGAAATCGGTCAAGGCCCTGTGGGAAAAAAATCCCGATCTGGCCCGCCAGGTTATCGAACGGGACAAGGATGAAATCGACACCATCGAGATCAATGTGGAGGAGGAATGCCTGCGCCTGCTTGCCCTGCACCAGCCCGTGGCCGGCGACCTGCGCTTTATCGTCACCGTCCTCAAGATCAACAACGATCTTGAACGCATCGGCGATCTGGCCGCCAAGATTGCCGACAAGGTGATCCTGCTCCACGAGGTTGATCCGGTCAGATTTGCCTCCGATGAAATGCAGATCCCGGAAATGTTCACCGCCATGTTTGAAAAAACCGTCTGGATGTTTCACAATACCATGGATGCCTTTGTCAACGAAGACACCGACCTTGCCTACAGGGTGTGCCTGGAGGATGACGAGGTGGATCGGGCCAAGGGGGCGATCCGCAACCAGATGGAGGAAATAATCATGCGTGATTCGGCCCAGCATGTGTATCTGGCCAAACTGATCAGCGTGGCCAGGAGCCTCGAACGCATCGCCGATCACTGCACCAATATCTGCGAAGACATTATTTATATGGCGCAGGGCAGAATTGTCCGCCATCATATAACACGATAGTATCCAGGGAACTGTCGCCGTTAACACTGCTCAGGAGATACCAGTGGCCAGAGAAACCATCCTTGTCGTGGAAGACGATGAAAACATCCAGCAACTGGTCGGCTACAATCTGGCCAAGGCCGGTTTCCATGTGATCTATGCCGACAACGGAGAACAGGCCCTCAGCCTCATCAAGCGGGAAAAACCGGAGCTGATTGTGCTGGATCTCATGCTGCCCGGCCTCAACGGCTTCGAGATCTGCAAGCTGGTGCGCAAGGACCCGAAGACCAAGAGCCTGCCCATTGTCATGCTCACCGCCAAAAGCGAAGAGAACGATATGGCGGCGGGGCTTGATCTCGGGGCGGACGACTATATCACCAAGCCCTTCAGCCCGAAAATCCTCATCTCCCGGATCAAGGCCGCCCTGCGCCGCAAGGAGGGGTTGGCCGAAGAAGGGAGCGCGGGCAAGAAAAACGGCCCCCTCACCATCCATGGGATAACCATTGATCCCAACCGCTACGAGGTGCTGGTGGCCGACGAAGCCATCCCCCTGACCGTTACCGAATTTTCCATCCTGGAGCTTCTGGCCCGGCGGCCGGGCTGGGTCTTCAACCGGCAGCAGATCATCGACGGGGTCCGGGGCTATGACTATGTCATCACCCCGCGCGCGGTGGACGTGCAGGTTTTCGGGCTCAGGAAAAAACTGGGAGAGGCGGGCAAATACATCGAGACCGTGCGCGGAATCGGCTACCGCATGCAGGGCTAGGGTGGGCCCGGGAGCAATTTCGGGTTGCTGGGGCCGCAAACGCCCCCCTCACATTCCTGTTGACCAAGTAACCTTTCCCCATTTACTGGATCAGTTCAAGGTTAGTGATTCCGGTCCGTTGTTTCCGGTTGAAGGCTGCTGAAAATTCTTCCTCGTTAATCCACAGCAACACGTCCAGGGGAACCTCCCCCGTCGCCCTGGTATGCAGCCTCACGCCGGTAGCCCTGCCCTGCCGGGCCATCTTCGTCGAGCGAGAGCCGATCGGCGCTGCGCTCGCTAGCAAATCTTACCAGAACATCCCACAACTCCGTGGCGGGCTCGGGCGCGGACAGGCCGATCCTGCGACCGAAATATTCCCGTTGATGGAGCGCCGGCGCCTTCTGCAACGCTATGGTATAGATGGCCTCCGGCCTCGGCGCCACAGGCCCCCAGTAGGCGGATTCCGACAAGGCCGCTTTTACCCGCGCCAACTCCTCGCCGGTGATCTTCAGCCGGTACAGACTGGTAAAACCCGGGGTGCCGGCAGGCTCCCGCTCCACCGTGAAGACATCAAAGACATCCTGCTTGGTCAGGCCCCCTCTGCGCCATTCCTTCCTTACCGTGTTCAAGCCGACAAAGGCCGCATCGACCCCCAGGGTCTCCACGGCGGCCCTGGCAGCGAGCATGGCCATGGCCCCCTTGCTCTGGTCGGCGTAAAGATGGGTGAAGTCATCGTAGAGGACGCCCTGGTAACTTTGTAAAATCTTTTCCACCTCCCTCTCGGTGGCTTCATCCACCGGCGTTTCGCCCTCGCGGTTTGGGATGAGGGAGAAAGCGCTGTGCCGGATGCATCTTTGTTGCAGATCATATTCGATGTCGAATCTGCCGATATTCTCAGCCCAGGCGCCGGCATGGACAATTGCCGTACCCTTCACCCGAAGAGGTTCTGACATGACGGTATGGGTATGGCCTCCCAGGATCAAGTCGATACCCTGCGTCTCCCTGGCCAGGCGAGCATCCTCCTCTATCCCCAGATGGCTGACCAGGACCAGCAGATCGACTTCCCGCCGGTGTTTTGCGATGATATCGCGGGCGACTCCGACAAAATCAAAATCCGAGCGCAACCCCGGCATCCCGGGATAAAATTCCCCCTCATACTGTTCATCCTTTTCATTCCAGGGCTTGGACACCAGACCGAAAAAACCGATTGTAACCTGTCCCACCTGCAGTACGGCATAATCGGTCCAGCCCGGCAGCCTCGCGGGTTGGCCGCCGGAATTGTCGACGGTCATTTTCGTATTGGAAGCGAGCACGATTGAAAAGGGGTCGCGGCTAAACGCAAGCAGCTCATCAATCCCCCAGGCAAAATCGTGGTTCCCGATGGTCCGCACATCGTATTTCATCGCCTTAACTATTTCCCTGGTTACCATTCCGCGGGATACCTCCTCGGCAATGGAGCCCTTCTCGTAGTCGTCCCCCGCGTTGGTGAAAATCGTATAAGGATTCTCCCTTCTCACCTGCTCGAAATAACCGCGCAACCTCGCGACCGGACTCGATCCACCCCTGACGGGGTTATAGTGGGCGTGGACATCGGAGACATGGACAAAGGAAATCTTCTGGGTTGTGGCGGAGCCATCCCCGGACGGCCAACGCGGCCGGTCCTGGCCAAGACCGTCCCCTGCCCCCCCTTGGACCAACGCCATCCGAGCAAGGGGTGTTGCTCCGGAGGGAAACAGGCTGAAACAAAAAATGGCGACAGCCACAAGGACATTCACTCCCCCTCGCAGTTTCATCCTGCAGGCCGGCAAGATTTTCATCTTCTCTGAAACGATACTGTTCACCATGACGGCATGTTAGAGGCTGCATAGCACTGTTCCTAATTTAGGTATTAATGAATGATTGTTACGAAAAGGTTAAAAATAGATAATCTTTTTATGAAATTGATTTTCCTAAAGAATCCATTATAATTTCCTTACATAAATCAAACATTCACCCAGTATAAATGAGCTTGTCATGTTCTTGTTTCATTTCCATAAAGACGCAGCTGAAACATTACCCCCCATTCCTCGGGGTGGAAGCAACCACTGATTGCGGAACAGAAGCCAATGAAGAATCATCGCGGAAAAATAGCCAAGAGAGCGGCAGTCTGCCTGATACTGCTCGTCCTCTCCCTTTGCCTGACGCCGCCGGGCAACGCGCAAGAGAACGGCCGCTGGCTGGCCGGGGACTTTCATAACCACACCTTCCTCACCGATGGCAGCAACGCGGCGGAAGATGTCTTTTCCCATGCTTTCCGCTTCGGCCTCGGCTGGCTCGCCAACTCCGAACATGGCGGGGCCTATGGCCGCGCCCCCGACGGTCGGCCCTGGCCCGCGGGGAGCACCTTTCTCGGCGATCCGCCCGCAGGAAAAATGTGGCGCTGGCAGTCCTTGCTGCAGCACTCCTTTCCACTCATCAGCAAAGCGCGTGCGGCGCACCCGGAGAAACTGATCATCCAGGGATATGAATGGAATGTCCCTGCCCATGAACATGCCAGTGTCGGCATCATAGCTACGGCCGAGGAGGGGGGGATGGCAATCGCCCGCCATGAATACCTGTTCGATGGTGACGACACCGGCGCCACGGCAGACCGCCACCTCGCGGTAGACGGCAAACAATTGAAGAATGACCATGCAAAGGCCGTGGCAGGCGCCGCCTGGCTTGAGAATAATTACCGGGAAAGCGGTTATTTTGTACTCAATCATCCCTCAAGGCGGCAGAAATATTCCATTGCCGACATCCGCGACTTCAATGATGCGGCGCCGCATGTTGCCTTCGGCTTCGAAGGCTTTCCCGGCCACCAGAAGGCCGCCTCCCGCGGCAATTACGACCAAGGCCCTTTCCTGGACGCAGCCGGCAACGACGTCACCGATAAGGCCCGCACCTATGGCGGCGCCGACCTCATGCTCGCAAAAATCGGCGGCTTATGGGATGCGCTGCTCGGCGAGGGCCGCCATTTCTACGCCTTTGCCAATTCCGATTTCCACAATCCGGAAAATGATTTCTGGCCCGGAGAATACGCCAAAAACCACACCTTTGTCCGCGACCAGAACCAGGATGGCGGCTATTCCCAGCTCGAACTGCTGGCCGGCCTGCGCTCCGGCAACTCCTTTATCGTGCATGGCGATCTGCTCAGCGGACTGCGGTTCACCGCGCAATGCCGGGGAAAAAAGGCGGAAATGGGCGACACCCTTCATGCCGCGGCCGGAAGCGGGGTGACGATCACGATCAGCTTCAAAAGTCCGGTCGGGAACAACCATGGCGATGCGGTTGCCGTGGACCACATTGATCTGATCGCCGGGAAGATGACCGGCAAGGCTTCCAAGCTGCTTGCCGACGGCGCAACCCCGAACCCTGACTACGGAAAAGATACCAACGAAACCACCAGGGTGATCGCCACCTTTACCGGCAAAGACTGGCAGCCTGCCGAAAAAACCGGCACCGCCAGGAAGAGGAAGGGTAAAACCCCAACCAGCAACGGTTGGCGGACAGTGAGCTACCATGTCCGGCAGATCCGGCACGACATGTACTTCCGCCTGCGCGGAACCAACCTCGGCTGCGGCGTCCGCGGGGAAACCGACGGAGAATGTAACCCGCTGATCGACGAGCTCCTGGGGTCGAACAACCAGGACAAGGCCTATGCCGATCTCTGGTTTTACTCAAATCCACTCTTTGTCCGGGTGTCCCGCTAAGTACTACGCCCCTGTGTCGCGCATCCCCCACCGCCATGCCTGCCCCAGTGGACGTTCCTTTTTTGGAGAAGAAAACCCGCTCCGCTGTAACTGTTCTTGGCCGTACGATTTTTATTCGAAATCCAAAGGAAAAAATAACGTGATTCTAACCAGTTAACATCAATGACAGTACTATCTTTAAAGATTCGGCGCATTGAGCGCCTTGCCATCATCCACTCACAACAAGGGGAACAAGTCATGTCCGGCAAAAAACTGAAGCGAGTGGGTGACCAGCTCCACCAGCCCGGCCAGGGGGTCCTGCAACCTCCGGCCAATGGAAACAGAGCCGCGGACGGTGAGGTCATGGTCGGGGAATTCCGCCCTGTTCGTCCAGGCAGACCAGTTTGGCGCCGGTGCGAAAGCCGGGGCCTGGGGCCATGACCCGTTTCCGGCCCAAGGGCGAGGCGAGGAGCAGCTCCCGCAGGTTGTCGACAAAAACCTTGATCGCCTCACGGTCCGCCTGTTCTTTGAGATGGGTGCGCAGCTCGTTTTCCAGCGACGGGGCAAGGAGCCGTTTGTAACTCTGGACGGCAAGATTGACCTGCCCTGCCGCGACACTGCTGCCTTTCACATATCTGCAACAGCTCGCAGGCCGCCTCTTCGGGGGGGGGAGGGGGGGGCGCACCGCCAGAGTCAGCACCTTTTCGTTTTCGCCGCGCAGCATGGCGAGCAACCGATGGCTCGGCACCTTGGCTGCCGGTTCCTGCCATTCGAAATAGTCCCGGAATTTGCTGCCCGCCTCCTGGTTCTTTTTGGCCACCCCTGGAGATGATCACTCCCTTGCCGGCAAAGAGCTGCCGCAGCCCACCCCTGGCCGCGGGACCTTCGTTGATCCATTCCGCGATGATGTCCCTGGCCCCGGCCAGGGGCTCCAGCCCTTTTTCCATGGCAATGATGCTTCTGGTCCTGCGCTTGGGACGGTGCGGCAGATAGAGATCTTCAAGGATGGTCAGATTGGGGACGGCAAGGAGGGCCTGGTGCAGTTCTGGTCCAGCAGCTCGCGTTCGCTTAAGGAAGCAATGATCGCCTGCCGCCGTTTGTCCAGTTCGCCCAGTTGCAGCAGCCGGTCCCGGACTGCGGTGATCTGGGTTTCATCCCGCAGGCCGGTGGCCTCTTTCCGGTAGCGGGCGATAAACGGCACCGTGCCCCCGTCCTGCAGCAGGGTGGCAACGGCCGCCACCTGGCCGGTCTTGATCTTCAGCTCTTGGGCAATGATTTCCTGGTGTTGGTTCATGGTTGCTTTTGTATTCATATTTTAGCAACAGCGCCAATTGTTTTTTGCTTTACGCTGCATTGGCTGTTTTTTAGCAAAGGTGTCCATCCCCTCGCCCTCCATCATATCACTTTGAATCCTTTTGCGAATATGGTCAAATGGCGCACAACAATTCGGTCTTCCATGGGTGAGAAAAAGACCATCAACGCGGAAAGAGCTGACCGCTGACACTGACAGCTGCATAAAAGCGTTTCAACCTTAGGGACGCATATAAAATATATTTGTCCCGGTTTCCGATATTTCAAGACCTGACACCGGGCATACTTGACACCGGGCATACTACTAATTTTCCGCACCAGGCCTTCAACGGTCGACTGTAAGGAACCGAGTCATGCAAATTCAACCCGCTTTTTTCGAAACCCACGCCATCCGCCGCGTCTATGACGAGGAAACCGAAACCTGGTGGTTCTCGGTCGTCGATATCATTCAGGTGCTGACCCTGCAGCCGGATTTTCAGGCAGCCAGAAATTACTGGAAGGTACTGAAAAATCGTCTTCGCAAGGAAGGCAGTCAGTCGGTTACAAATTGTAACCGACTGAAGCTGCCAGCCGCCGATGGCAAAAAATACCTGACCGATGTAGCCACCGCCGAGACCCTGCTGCGCCTGGTGCAGTCCGTTCCCAGTCCGAAGGCGGAGCCGATCAAGCTCTGGCTGGCCAAGGTCGGCCACGAACGCATGCAGGAAATGGCCGATCCGGCGTTATCGTTGGCTCGCGCCCGCGAGACCTGGCAGAAGCACGGGCGCAGCGAAAAGTGGATTCAGCAGCGCATGACCGGGCAGGAGACGCGCAACAAGCTGACCGATTACTGGGCAAGCCACGAGATCACCAAGAACGAGGAATTCGCCATGCTCACCAACATCATTCATCAGGAATGGTCGGGGGTGAGCGTGAAGGCGCACAAGGCGATAAAGGGGTTGCAGGATCAGAATCTGCGCGACCACATGAGCGAGGCGGAACTGATTTTCACCGCGCTGGCGGAGTTATCAACGCGACAGATTGCCGAGACGGATGAAGCAACCGGGATGAGTGAAAACAAGGGGGCGGCAAAGAAAGGTGGTGCGATAGCCAAGCAGGCGCGCAAGGCCCTGGAGGCCAGGACCGGCAAGGCGGTGGTCTCCGGAGAGAATTTCTTGCCGCCCGCCAAGCCGCGTCCCAAGAAGGTGAAGTCACCCGGCAAGAAAACATGAACGAGGCCGAAACCCGAGCCGAGCATATCGACCCCGCCCTGAAAGCGGCGGGATGGACGGAGTGTTGGATTGTTGGCTAAAAAGGTTTTTCCCGGATAGATTGGTTTAGCTCATAAGTTCAGGGTCATTTCGATCTGGTTGGCAGTAATTAAGTATTGTGTCCCCGCGGTCATTAAGTTCAGGGTCATTTCGATCTGGTTGGCAGTAATTAAGTATTGTGTCCCCGCGGTCATTTGGAGCTCAGTAAATGTCCAGTTGGATTTTGATCGTCTCGCCGATCTTGAGCATATCTTCTTCAGAAAGTATGCCAGCACACTTAAAGAGGCGCAACTTGCTCACCGTAGCCAACTGGTCAGCCATCGCCTTGCTTTCTTTGCCGTTGAGGAAAACCAGCGCTTCACTCGGGTAAAGACGATCTGTTTTGCTGGTGAGAGGGACAACCTGAACGCGGTTGAGGAATTTGTTTGATGCGTCATTACTGACGATGACGGCGGGACGTTTTTTCCTGATTTCGCCGCCGACGGAAGGATCAAAATTAACCCACCAGACCTCACCTCTTTTCATATGCGATGTCCTTAAAGGTGGTCTCCGCCCAATCCAAGGCATCTGATTCCCGTTTTTTGTCCTTGGCCATTTGAGAGTAGGCCAGTTCCAGGTTGGGCCGAACTACATGCGGGCGCACAAGTTCCTCGACGAATTTGCTGATTTTGCGGGGGCCGATGGTTTTATGAAGGCCTTTATATACGGCCTCATCTACAGTTATGGTCAGCTTTTTTTGCATTGAGATTTTCCTCCTTTTCTATACGTGTAATATACGTATTCGAGGCGGATATGTCAATAGGCGCAAAATGAGAAGACAATGACAATTATCCGAAATGCGCACGACGATGACAATTTGGGCATACTGCAATTATGAAGAGCCACTTATTTTTCAAAACCTGGCCCTATTCCTGCGCATAATTCTCTCCAATATCCAATATCCCTTGACGATATTATCCAGACGAGATAATATAGCGCATGATCAAGTCCTTCAAGTGTAAGGAGACGGAAAAGCTCTTTCGTGGGCGATTTTCGGCAAGATTGCCCCAGGCAATCCAGCGGGCGGCGGCCATGAAACTGAAAATCCTCAATGCCGCAACTCTCCTTGAGACCCTTCGAGTGCCGCCATCGAACCGGCTGGAAGAATTGCACGGCGACCGGGAAGGACAGCACAGCATCCGGATCAACCGGCAATGGCGCATCTGCTTCGTCTGGCAGGGCAGCGACGCCTGCGACGTGGAAATCGTCGATTACCACTGAGAGGTCATTATGACAAAACGTGATTTTACCCCCATCCATCCCGGCGAAATTCTGCTGGCGGAGTTCCTTGCCCCCCTTGGGGTCAGCCAGTACCGGCTGGCCAAGGATATCGGCGTCACGCCCCGGCGGATCAACGAAATCGTGCTCGGGCGCCGGGCCATCACCGCCGACACCGCCTTGCGCCTCGGGCGGTATTTCAACATGGAGGCACAGTTCTGGCTCAACCTGCAATCGCACTACGATATGGAGGTGGCGCTGGAAAATCTCGATGGCCGGCTGGACAAGGAGGTCCACCCGCTCACCAGGGCCGCGTGATAACAATAAATCCGGAACAGATTTACTTCTAATAATCAAGTAAGATGTTCTCAAAATAAAGCATTCCAAAGAGCCGGGGGACGACCCGGAAATGATCCAGAGCCGGAGACGGTTCCTGGACCTGGGGTATTACCGCAAGGTGTCCGACACCATCAACGAGACCATCGGCAGTGCGCTTTCGGGATTGGTGCCCGGCAGCGGGTGCAGCGCGCATCCGCAATAACACAGCCAGCCAGTTCACGGTGGGGTATGAATCGGAGTTTGGGGCATAGGGTGTAGATGTGCATTTATGGGGGAGGTGAGCGGGCAGCACAGACTTGTCGGCGCGGGTCCGTTCGACCAAGGGTTGGGCCTTCACGCTTTGTGAGAATGAATTCTTTCTTGTGCTCAAGATCATTCTCCGAGATGGTGTTTCCCTATAATCCAGACACTGCTTGCCTGCGGCCCTTCATCGCCGGCCTGTTCGACAAAGCGGACCTCGGTGCCGATGGCCAGCGCGTCGAAATCCATGTTCAAGACACTGTTCCGGTGGAAGTAGATGTCGCCCCCCTCTGCGCTGACGATCCTGCCGTAGTCCTCTGCCGGATACAATTCGGAGATTCGGCCGTGCGGGCTTGCTTCATGCGTTTTGACCTCCCCTTTCTGGCGGCTGACATAGGCCCGCAGCTGTCGCTGGGCTGCGTCAAAGGCATCCCGCACCGCGACATGGGCGTCCTGATGGGCCTGGTGCAGTTCCGGTTCTCGGTTGATGATGATGCTTTCCCCGGGAAGGGTGATGTCGATGCTTGCGTGGTAGAGGCCGCCTTTATGGTGATGTTTATGGGGCGCTTCCACCACCACCCGGCAACTGACCATGTTTCTACAGGAGTTGTCCAGCTTTGCCGCTCTCTCCCGGATGTAGGTGTCAATGGCCCCGGAGGCCTCCATGTTGCGATAGGTGATCTGTAGGGGTATCTGCATGTTTCACTCCTTTTCAGGCAACAAACACCGCAGGTGTTTGCCTGTTTTCCAACAACGCCGCCCTTTTCCCTCCGGCAAGGCCGGAGCCCGGATCGTCCGGTTATTCCCGGAACCAGGTGAGCCGGATGCTTTTTTCTCCATCACCGTAGGTGAAATCAAGCTCCCCCTGGTAGGCGTTGTTCAAGGCCTCGCCAATCCGCCGGGCCAGGTGGATGCCGGTGGTTGTAACGAGGGTGCGGCCCTCTTCCTCCGCAATGGCCATGACCCGCTCCATGGGATGTGCGCTTTTTTCCTGGGCCTCCAGGTTGCGGATCAGGTTATTGATCTCCTCGCGATGACTCCCGAAAAATCCCCCCCGGATCTCCAGGTAGCCGGCCGGAAAATTATCCTTGATGCGCTGGCAGGCCGGACAGACGATGGCATGGGCATTGACCGCCGCATCCCACCACGCCCAGCGGCCCTCCAGGAACACGGCCCGGCATTCGCTGCATACCGTCGGCTCCGGCAACTTTCTCCGCTCATGGTAGGTGTCATGCCGCTTTTCCTGAATCAGCCGATCCCTTCTTCCATATTGGCCTTTGTCCATGACGTTTCTCTCCTTGTCTTTTACTGTTCACCTTCAGGCAGCATCACTTCCTGCAAGGGCAGACTGGCCATGCCCGTTTCGCTATATTCATGCAAAGGCCGGAGGTATCTTCATCTTCTCCTCTTTCCTGGCCCCGCAGTCGAGGCAGTAACGGGTGGCGGGGAGGGCATCAAGGCGGGCCAGCGGAATCGACTTTTTGCAACCTTCACAGATTCCGTAGATGGCGGCAGCCATTTTGCTCAGGGCCAGATCGATTTCCTCGATCTCCCGCTGTTCCCGCTCGTCCAGCTGAGCGAAAAGTTCTGTCAGCTCTGCCTTCTGGGCCTCTTCTTCAAACTCGATCTCGTGCTCAGCCAACTCCTGCCAGTCCTTCTCCAGATCGTGCAGTCCATGGAAAACCTCCTCCCGCTGCCTGAGGAGTTTTTTTCTCAGCCGTTCCAGGTCTTGTTCCGCCATGATGGTCACTCCCTCTGTTTTTCTTGAATCAGCCACCCCATGTTTAAATTATACATCCAACTGCCGGGTGAAACACAAGGTCCAAATCAGTTTTATTTACGCGCCTCTTCCTCGGCCATGCGGCATGGGCTGTCCGGGGTATCCGCACATTTTTTCGAAAAAAGATCCTCTTGACATTCAGTTTCACAATGATCCATCATCATTACATGACAGATACTCTTTCTTTGGGGGGGAATTGTAATGAACATGACGGAAATCAAAGAAAAAGCAAAACAGCTTGGCATCCAGGTCGGCAAGATGAAAAAGGTGGACTTGATTCGAGCCATTCAGAGCAAGGAAGGGAATTTCCCCTGTTTTGAAACAGCGAAGGATTACTGCAATCAATTAACCTGCGCCTGGCGAAAGGCCTGCTTGCCATCGAAGGAATTTGAAAAAAAATATGAACACACAAAAAAATTGTACCTCAAAAAAATAAAGGCTGAGCTGGAAACCCTCACTGGCAGGCTTGCTGGCCTTAAGAAGAAATCGCAAAAAACAATGGGGACAGGCAAGACAGAGGCTCTCGCCGAAATCCACAGGCTTGAAAAGAAAATTGAGGAACTCAAGAAAAAGACCCATGGACTTGCGGCGGCAAGCGAAGATGCCTGGAAAATTACCAAGCAGGGGGTCGATAAGGCCTGGGAAGAATTGCGCGGTTCAGTCAAAAAAGCATTAGCGAAATTCAGCTGAGCGGTTCCGGCCTTTTGTTCTCGCAAAAAAGGCCGGACAGCGCTTTCAATTCGTTCTTATGCCAAGCAACATCTTTCACCCACGCAGCGATATCCTGGCAAGGTCCCGGGCCTTGGCCGATCCGGTGGTTAGAAAATTCACCTGACCGCGGCAATAATGGGGGGCGATCTCCATGGCAAGCTCCATTGTTTGACTTTGCCGGGTCACGGCAAACAGGGCAAAGGCCAACGCCGATTAACCGCTCCGCCCACAAGCAGAGGCCGCCATGGTCCTCAGAAAACCGCCCTTCCAAAGCCTCATTCTGGCCGCCCTGGCCCTTGTAATCTCTGCCAGCAAGGCAAACGCCCGACCCCGGTAAAGTTGTCGCGGGCACCGGCGCTGACACCGCCAAAGCCCTGCAAAGTGCACGGCAAAACGCTTCTCGTTACGGGGAGATGTACAATTGGGATCGCTGCTGCTTGACTTTTAGCCGGAATGAGACTGCGTTTTCCCTGATAAATTCGCAAAAAAGATTCGGATAACAAAACCGGTTTAAGGGAGTGCCGCTTCCCGATGAAACAGGTAATCACCACAGAGAAACAGCCGATCAAGCTCTGGCTTGACGATATTGAAGCCGGGGCCTTTGCCCAGGCCAGAAATCTCGCCAATCTCCCGTTTGTGTTCAGGCATGTCGCCGTGATGCCCGATGCCCATCAGGGGTATGGCATGCCCATCGGCGGGGTGATGGCCTCCGAAGAGGTGGTGATCCAAAATGCGGTTGGCGTTGATATCGGGTGCGGCATGTGCGCCGTGCGGACCTCACTCGCCACCATCTCCACGGAAAAGCTGAAATTGGTGCTCAGCGAGATCAGAAGGACCGTTCCGCTTGGTTTCAAGCACCATCAGCATAAGCAGAAAAAAAGCCTCATGCCGCAGACGGATGTCCCCCTTGCCGATCTGCCCGTTGTCGCCAGGGAATACGAAAGTGCCCTTACCCAGCTTGGCACCCTGGGGGGAGGGAATCATTTTATCGAGATCCAGAAAGGAAATGACGGCCATGTCTGGCTCATGGTCCATTCCGGCAGCCGCAATCTCGGCTTCAAGATTGCCAATCATTATAATCGCCTGGCCATGGATCTGAATAAGCGGTGGGGATCAAAGATCCCGACCAACTGGCAGCTGGCCTTTTTGCCCATTAACAGCGAAGCCGGCCAGATTTATCTGCATGAGATGCGCTACTGCGTCGATTTCGCCTACGCCAATCGGATGATGATGATGGAACGGATCAAGGATGCCTTGATGTCCGTTGTCCAGCCGGTATTCTTTGAACCCATGATCAACATTGCCCACAATTATGCGGCCATGGAGGTGCATTTTGAAAAGAATGTCATGGTCCATCGCAAAGGGGCAACCCGGGCCCAGGCCGGGGAGATCGGCATTATTCCCGGGTCCCAGGGGACTCCCAGCTATATCGTGCGGGGCAAGGGCAACAGGGAGAGTTTTGAGTCGTGCGCCCATGGCGCCGGCAGGAAGATGGGACGCAAGCAGGCCCAGCGGCAGCTGAACCTGGACCAGGAAAAGAAACGGCTGGACGACCAGGGAATCATCCATGCCATTCGCTCCGTCGGGGATCTGGAAGAGGCGGCCGGCGCCTACAAGGACATTGATGAGGTGATCGACAACCAGCTTGATCTGGTGGAGGTGTTGGTGGAGCTGCGCCCCCTGGCTGTGATCAAAGGCTGAGGCATCAACAACCTTCACCTCTCCTGTTCTCGTTGACCCGGGTCAGCAGTAAGGCGCCGGCGACAAAAAAGATCAGGACCGTGGCCATCCCCCCCTGGCTCTGTCTGCCA
>JAJZSH010000250.1 GCA_021822005.1 Deltaproteobacteria bacterium
ATGCGTTCAAGCATCTGGCGGCCGACGGTGCGGACTGTTTCCTCGTCGTCGACCAGCAGCAGGGTCTTGCCGGCAAAGCAGGGTTCGGCGTAGCTGGGAACGGTGTCGGGCTGAATCTGGCCGGCTCGGAGGGCCGGGAAGAGTACCTTGATGGTGGAGCCGCGGCCGTTTTCGGTATAGACCTTGAGGGTGCCGCGATGGCTGCGGGCGATGCCGAGTACCGCCGACATCCCCAGGCCCCGGCCGGTGAATTTGGTGGTGAAGAAGGGGTCGCAGAGCCGGGCCTTGATCTCGTCGTCCATGCCGCAGCCGGTGTCTGCCACCTCGACGTAGCAATAGACCCCTTCCGGCAAATGATGCTCGTAGACATAGGTGTTGGCGAGATACGCGGTGTCGCATTCCATGGCGCCGGTGGTGATGGAGATGACGCCGCTGCGGTCGCCGATGGCCTCGGCCGCGTTGATCACCAGGTTCATGATGACCTGCCGGATTTGGGAGATGTCCGCCTCTACCGGCGGCAGGTTGGACGTGAGGTTGTATTTGAGCACGTTTTTTTTGGAGACGGTGACCTCCAGCATCTGGGGCATCGCCTCGACGATCTCGGAGAGGTTGATGGCCTGCACCACAAAGCGGCCCTTGCCGGCGTAGGCAAGCATCTGCTTGCACAGTTCGGCGGAACGGCGCGCCGCGGTTTCGATGGCCAGGATGTTCTCGCGGGCCGGGGAGACCGGCGACAGGCTGGAAAGAGCCAGATCGGCGTTGCCGAGGATGACCATGAGCAGGTTGTTGAAGTCGTGGGCAATGCCGCCGGCCAAGACGCCCAGGCTTTCGAGCTTCTGCACATGGCGCATCTGCTCTTCGATTTTTTTGCGTTCTTGCTCGGCGTGTTTGGTGTCGGTCACATCCTGGAGCAGGCAGTGGGTTCGGACGACCGAACCGTTCTCGTCGTAGCTGATCCGGCCGCAGGCCGAGACATCGACGAACATGCCGTCCTTGCGGACCAGTTTGTATTCCGTGCCGTTGATGGTGCCCTGTTGTTTGAATTTGGGGAAATTCTCCTTGACCCGGTCGCGCCACTTGGGGTGGACAAAGGCGCTGAATGGTTTGCCGATCACCTCACTTTTTTCCGTGTAGCCGAGCAGTTCGAGCCAGGCGCGGTTCACCTCGCGGAATACGCCGTTGTTGTCCAGTGACTGGTAGGCAAAGGGCGCCTTGTCGAAGAGTTCCCGGTAATAGTGGCACTCTGCCTCGGCGTTTTTTTTCTCTTGAAGGCAATTGGCCAACTCCTGCTCAACGATCTTGAGGCGTGCCTCGGCCCCCTGCGTCGATGCCATGGCGTGTTCCTTGCGTCTGGTGCGGTTGATGCGGTCGCGCCCCCCTCCCCTTAAGCTGGATAGAGACCGCTTTCTCCCTAATCAAGTACGTCAAGCCGGTTGGGTTGTCAAGGAAATGCCCATATTTTTTGATAGATAGAAAGGTTAGGAAAGGTGTTTACAGCAGGCCGGTCTCGGCAAGCATCCTCTGTGCCACGGCAAGCAGGGTGGCCTTTTCGGATTCGGACCGCGCCTCGACATAAAAGCGCACCTTGGGTTCGGTGCCCGAAGGCCGGATCATCAGCCAGCTGCCGTCGTCCAGGATCATCTTGCGACCGTCGATGGCGATCACCGTGCGAATCGTCCGTTCCTGGTCGCCGATGCGAAGCCGTACCCCCTCGCCGTAGCGTTCGAGACGGCTTAGGGTGCTGGTCAACGCCTCGCCTTGCTGGTTGACCGTCACCTCGCCGCGGCCGGGATAAAAGGCCCCGTATTCCGCCTGGAGTCGGGCCAGATAGCCGCCCAGGTTCTGGTTGCGGGTGATGAGCATGTCAAGGGCAAGCATGAGGCCGATGTAGGCGTCTTTTTCCGGGGTGTGGCCCGCAACCGAGATGCCGTCCGATTCCTCGAAGCAGACCAGAGCCTTGTCGATCACCGGCTTGAACTCCTTGAAGCCCACTCGCGGCTCGAAGACCTCTTCGCCCAAGGCGTGGGCAATGGCATTGGCAAAGTTGCTGGTGGCCACGGTCTTGGCTGCCAGCCCCCTTTTGCCTTTGTGTTCGTGGAGGAAGTGGTAGGCCATGGCGCCGAATTTGTTCATGTCGATCTCGGTAGTGCCGTCGGTAAAGCGGATGCGGTCGGCGTCCGGGTCGATGATCGCGCCGAGCTTGAGCGGTTCCGGCCGGCTCCTGAGGGCCGTGGTGATGGCGGCCAGGTTGGCGGTGGATGGTTCCGGCGCCACCCCGCCGAAGGTGGGGTCGGCGTTGTCGCGGAGGATGAGCAGGCGTTCCGGCGGGATACCCTGGAGCAGGCGGTGGATGTGGACGCGGCTGGCGCCGTGCACGCAATCCACGGCCAGCACGTAGTCGTCGCGCTCCCGCAGGCCGCCTATGATCGCTTCGTATTTCAGGCCGTGCCGGCTTTCCCCGCGCTGCAACAAGGTAAACCAGCAGGCCAGGGCATCGAGAGGGGCGATCAGCTTGGAGTTGGCCGGTTCGCTGCTGTCCCGGCCTTCGGCCATGATCTGGCGGGCCAGCGCGGTGATGCGGCTGGTGATGGCGCTGGCCGCAGGTCCCGCATCGGCGGCGTTGTATTTAAATCCCGCATATTCCAGCGGGTTGTGACTGGGGGTCAGGTTGATGGAAAAGGCGGCGTTTTTGATCAGCACCGCGGCGGAAAGCACGCCGGTGCTGGCCTCGCCGGCATAGCAGACGCGAAAGCCATGGCTGGTCAGCACTGCCATGGCCTGCTGGGCAAAATATTCGCCGTCGAAGCGGTTGTCGAAGCCGAGCACTGCTCCGCGTTCCCGCGCCTCGGCAAGCGAAGCAACCCCAAGTCCGGCGGCCGGATCGTTGCTGGTGGCCAGTTCCTGGTACATGGTGACAATGGCGAGGGTTACTTGGCGGACCGAACGGCCGAAAAAATCCTTGCCCAAGGTGCCGCGCCAGCCCGAGGTGCCAAAGCTGACCGGCGTGCGCGGCTGGGTCTGTCGGGTGGCAATTTCATCATGCAACAACAGATACGTCCCGTCGATTTCCCGCTGCCAGGCCGCATATTCGGCCGTGCCGGCCGAATATGCGTTGCGGCGGGCCACCAGCTCCCGAAGCAGGCCGAAATAATCGCTCTGGTCATGATTGTTGGGGGCAAGAAACCGTTGGCGCAGGGTAGGGGCATTGTCCTGGTGGGTCATGGATGGGATCCTTGGTACGGCTGATAAAAATGGTGCGGATTTTTCATGGTGATCTGTGCTATAACCATACCATGGCATCTGTTTGATTCTCCATCTTTTAACGCATATTTTTTTGAGGGACGCCGCGGCGGAACGGGGTGGTCATGTTTTTCCCGCGCCATGCGTGCATTTTTCCGAATCACTTCATGTTTCGGTTGCTTCCCTGGCCAAGATTGGCTATAGAGTGTGGGCGCAACCGTTTGAATCGCTTTTGAAATCAGGTCGCGACAACGGTACGGTTGTCCCCCAAATAATTAACCCCTGTGCAGGAGAGGAATAAGATGGGTAAGCATGACACGGCTCTCATTCTTTGGTTCGATGACATTTTGATCGAGGACGTGCCGATGGTGGGTGGCAAAAACGCTTCCCTGGGCGAGATGCATCAGAAACTGGCCTCGAAAGGGGTGAGCGTTCCCAACGGTTTTGCCATTACCGCCTATGCCTATCGCCACCTGCTCAAGACCGCCGGCATCGAGAAGGCGATCGAGAAGGCGCTGGAAGGGCTCGACACCCACGATCTGCACAACCTGCAGGAGCGCGGCAAAAAGGCCCGCGAGATCATCCGCAACGCCGAATTCCCGGACGACCTGCGGCAGGCCATCATCGAATCGTACCGGAAGATGGAAGCCGAGTACGGCAAGGACGTCGATGTGGCGGTGCGCTCCTCCGCCACCGCCGAGGATCTTCCGGACGCCTCCTTTGCCGGCCAGCAGGAAACCTATCTGAACATCCGCGGCGTTGACGCCCTGATCGACAATTGCAAGAAGTGCTTCGCCAGCCTCTTCACCGACCGCGCCATTTCCTACCGCCACGACAAGGGCTTTGGCCAGTTCGACGTCTATCTTTCCATCGTGGTGCAGAAGATGGTGCGCAGCGACTCCGCCTCTTCGGGCGTCATGTTCTCCATCGACACCGAGAGCGGCTTCAAGGACGCGGTTTTCATCACCGGCGCCTGGGGCCTCGGTGAAAACGTGGTGCAGGGCGCGGTCAATCCGGACGAGTTCTACGTCTTCAAGCCGACCCTGAAAGAGGGCAAACGTCCGGTGGTCAGCAAGCGCGTCGGCAGCAAAGAGATCAAGATGATCTACAATACCGACAAGAACGCCGAAGAGCCGGTGAAGAACGTCAAGACCACCCCTGAGGAACGGAACCACTACGTGGTCAGTGACGACGAGATTTTGCAGCTTGCCAAGTGGGCCTGCATCATCGAGGACCATTACGGCAAGGCCATGGACATCGAGTGGGCCAAGGACGGCGACGGCAAGACGGTGGGCACCGGCGAGCTCTTCATCGTTCAGGCCCGGCCCGAAACCGTTCACTCCCAGGACAACAAGAAGGTGATGGAGACCTACAAGCTCAAGGAGAAGGGCACGGTGCTCGTCGAGGGGCTGGCGGTCGGCACCAAGATCGGCCAGGGCAAGGCCAACGTCATTGCCAGCGTGTCCGACATCCACAGCTTCAAGAAGGGCGAGGTACTGGTCACCGACATGACCGACCCCGACT
>JAJZSH010000251.1 GCA_021822005.1 Deltaproteobacteria bacterium
CCTCAAGTCCAATTCGGTCATCTTCTTTTCCAGCATTGGCAGCCTGCACTCCCGGCCGGACCTGACGGAACGCTCCATTGTCTTTGAGTTGCAGCGGATCACCGATGCCGCGAGGGCAGACGAAAGCGAGGTGCGGGAGGGATTCCAGGCCGCGCTTCCCGAGATTTTGGGCGGGGTGTTTGAGTTGCTGGCTCGGGCTATGGAGATTCTGCCGACCCTCAAGCTGAGCGGGCTGCCGCGCATGGCCGGGTTTGCCAAGTGGGGCTATGCGGTGGCTGAGGCGTTGGGCGGCCGGGGAGATGAATTCTTGCGCGACTACGCCGGGAACTCCACCATTCAGACCGGTGCCCTCCTGGAGCGCGACACCTTCTTTGCAACCATCGTCCAGGCAATGGATGATCCGGGCATCGGGGAGTTGCGCGGATCGTTCCATGAGGTGCTGTTGATCCTGTCAGAGGTGGCCGCCCCTGGTGAGGCAAAGAACGGCTACCGGATACTGGAGCGGGACCGGACCTTCCCAAGCGCCAGAGGCTTTCGGAAGCACCTGGAGAGAATCCGCATACCCCTTGAGGGCATGGGCATAGGCTTTGCCATTGACGATCAGCGCACCAGCCGGGCCAAGGCTTTCGTGAGCTTCCACAAGCAGGGGCAGGAGTCGGTTGACAACAAGGCATCATTTTAACGCGAGGTGACAACTATGGATATTGAGAAGCAGGAAGCAGACGCAAAGAGGGTGACAGCCAGGGTGGTGTACCTGAAAGGGGCGCTGAAGGCCGTGGAGCGTACAATCAGGGAAGCGGAGCAGCAACGGCGGGAGATTATGGCCTTGCTTGAGGCGGAGATAGGAGAGGCGGGTATAGGTGCAGAGTAGTGATGCGCTCCGTTGCCAGGGGCAGGAGATAGCCTCTTGCCTGCCCCCCTACCTTCCTTTCTCCTCTCCCCTCCCCCTCTCTCACTAGACAGAAGCAAAGGGCACGGTTGAGCATTATCTGAGGTGCCCGCTGTCCCCGGCGTTGGGCGACGGTGCCCTGGGCTTCACGGGTCCTTCCAGGCCGGTTGCCCTGCGGGGCTTTCGCACCCCGGCGCACCTGCCCATTTGAATTCTTGGAATCCGATGAAAAAATGAAAAAGCAAGCTGTTCCTGGATGTTGCGTCAATTTTTCGCCACTTTTTGACGAGGATTTCTCCCAACAGTCATCGAGAGGGCACGCCAAGGGCATAGCAAATAATAACGAAAATACAATGCGTTGATGCTTTATGCCGTTTGTGACCCTTGAATCACTCTTTCTTTTTGGGTTTTGCTTTTGGGGTTTCGACGTAGCCAGTGGGCACCACGCGCAAAGGTGGTGGTCGGAGGGGAAAAAAGGGCCAGCCTTCAATTTTGGGGGTAGATTTGGGGGTAGCTATAAAATAGTGAACTATGATTGTCCTGTGACATTAACATGTTGCTGAGATTGTTCGACTCCGACCTTCGCACCATTTTTGAAACCCGCATCCGGAAACGGATCGCGGGTTTTTTTATGCCGTGATGCAGGATTGGTGGAGGGCTGGGATCGACCTGGAAAACCAGGGGCATCCCCATTTTCTTATACGCAGCCGGACCGCCCTGCTGAGTATCCGCTGCATAGAACCATATTACAGTCGTTGACCGCGAATGACACGCAGCAGGATCGCCACGACTGCGATGACCAAGAGGATATGAATGAATCCGCCCATGGTGTATGAGGTGATGAAACCCAGAAGCCAGAGGATAACCAAGATGACTGCAATGGTCTCAAGCATTTTGCTTCTCCTTTTGCCATAACGTGGCGAATCGAATAGCGAGCTGCCCCCTGACGCCAAACACTGATATTATCCTGATTGCCGTTTTTGATACTTCTTCGCTCTGTTGATCTCGGATTTCCGATGGCAAGGGGAAAAATGTCCTAAAAAATCCTTTTTGTGGCCATTTTAAACATATTATACAGAATACGGTACAATTCTCAAAAATTATTATCAGCTTCCGCAATCTCAGCGGGATCGGGAAAACGAGGGACATCCCAAGTTTTTTTCGTGGCCCGCCAATTTTCTTCGCCTCAACGTTTGATTCATCCGAGATTCCAGCATTTCTCCAAATCCCTCTGAGCCGAATGGCCGGCCGGTGCGGATCGCTTTGCGATTCCGTCATCCCCAGCCGGGGAAAATAGGGGAATATCCTGGTACTCTGTAACGGTTATAGATTCTGATAGAGGCGTTTCAATTTGATACGAGCATCCGATGTTTTGAACTGCCAGACAATTTTTCTCGAGCGGTTGTTTCTGGCCGCCTCCCATGCGGCCACATGCGCCTGCATGGTTGCCATCTCAGGGATACGGCGGTCAAGACACTGGCCCTTGAGGACACTGAGCTCGATTTCCGCCATATTGAGCCAGCTCCCGTGCTTGGGTGTGTGGTGATTTCGAGCCGCTCTGCCAATCGCCGTTACAAAGGCCGCGTTGCCTTGTGGCGGGATTTTCCAGTACTTCTTGCGGTGAGGCTGAAGTTCATTTTTTTTAAAACCCGCTGCACTGTCATGTGCGATATCGTATCCGCAAAGCGCAACTCAACCGCCTTTGCCGCGAGGAGCCTGACCGTCCATCGCTGGTGCCCTGCCGGCGCCTCGGAGCAAGCCAAGGCGATCAGTTTCGCTTCGAATGCTCCATCGAAAACAACCTCCCGTGGCGGTTTTTCCCTGGGCTTCCGTTCCAGGGCGGCATCGAGTCCCTCTTCAACAAACCGCCTTTTCAGGTGCTCAATGGAACGACTGCTGACACCCAATGCGGCCGCGACATCCGCAACTTTCCAGGCTGGTCCTTCAGGGCCGGCATCACACAGCAGCAAGGCACGCGCATGGACGAATCTCCTGGCCGCGATTTTTCCTCGCTTCGTCAGAGCCTCAAGTTTGCCGTGTTCCTCTTTGCTTAAGGTAACTCGGTATCTCGGTGACATGGCGGCCTCCTCTGTTGGATGCCATCAGTATATCACCGGATACCAATCATACGAATAACGCAAACACGGCCCGGCTCTCGCCTTTTCCCATGCCAACCGGCCGGGGCTGTGCTATGATAAGCCGCCATGAAAATCGCGCTTATCCAATACAATCCGGTTATCGGCGATTTCCGCTGCAACAGCGAGGCCATCCTCCACCGGGTGGAAAAGGCCAGGGCCGCCGGTTGCGATCTGGCGGTCTTTCCGGAACTGGCCCTGAGCGGCTACCCGCCCCAGGACCTGCTGGAACGCCCCGCCTTTCTCGTTGACCACGACCGCACCCTCCACCATCTGGTGGCCGACATCGCCGGCATCGGCGTAATTCTGGGCGCCGTTACCCGCCACACCGGGCCGAGCGGCAAGCCTCTCCACAACAGCGCCATACTCTTCGAGAACGGCGCCATCCTGGCCACGGCCTACAAACGGCTGTTGCCCACCTACGATGTCTTTGACGAGGCACGTTACTTCGAGCCGGCCCACGGGAGCCGGACCATCGCCTACAAGGGATTCCACCTCGGGCTCACGGTCTGCGAGGACATCTGGAACGACCCCGACTTTTTCCCGCGGCCGCTCTATGCTATTGACCCGGTGGCCGAACTCGCCGCCGGCGGTCTCGACTGCCTCATCAATATCGCCGCCTCGCCTTTCCACCAGGGCAAACGGCTGATCCGGCAGGGAATCTTCGCCAACCTCTGCACCCGCTACCACCTGCCGCTCCTTTATGTGAACCAGATCGGGGGGCAGGATTCGCTGGTCTTCGACGGCGGGTCGCTCGCCATGAACCGGAGCGGCGCCATCGTCGCCCAGGCCCGCCATTTCAGCGAGGACATGGTCATCGTCGATGCCGCCTCCTGGCAGGGCGAGCTGCACGAAGAACCGGCCGCGCCCCCGGCCGCGGCCGAAGTCTGCCAGGCCCTGATCCTCGGCACCCGGGACTACGTGACCAAGTGCGGCTTCAAGAAGGTGGTGATCGGTCTCAGTGGCGGCATCGACTCGGCCCTCACCGCCGCCATCGCGGCCCAGGCCCTGGGACCGGAGAACGTCCTCGGGGTGGCCATGCCCTCGCCCTACACCGCACCGGAGAGCATTGAAGACGCCAAGGCCCTGGCCGCCAACCTCGGCATCGGTTTTACCGTGATCCCCATCACCCCGCTGGTCGAAGGCTACCAGGCCACCCTTGCCCCGCTTTTTGCCGGCCGGCCGGCGGATGTCACCGAACAGAACATCCAGGCCCGTATCCGCGGCAACCTGCTCATGGCCATTGCCAACAAGGAAGGCCGGCTGGTGCTCTCCACCGGCAACAAGAGCGAGATGGCGGTGGGCTACTGCACCCTTTACGGCGACATGAGCGGCGGCCTGGCCATGCTGGCCGACGTGCCCAAGATGCTGGTCTACGAGCTGTCCCGCTACCTGAACCGGGATGGCGTGGTCATCCCGCAACGCACCATCGACCGGGCCCCCACCGCGGAACTCAAACCCGACCAGCGCGACGAGGACGACCTGCCGCCCTACCCGATCCTCGACCGCATCCTCGCCGCCTACCTGGAAGAGCATAAGCCGGTGGCGGAGATCGTCGCCCTGGGCTTCGACGCGGCCGTGGTCACAGATGTGGTGCGCCGCATCCGCATCAACGAATACAAGCGCAAGCAGGCGCCGGTCGGGCTCAAGGTCACCTCCAAGGCCTTTGGCTACGGCCGCCGCTACCCCACGGCCGAGCACTACCTGGAGGGCGCGTGAAAAGGCTTTCCC